>VXPR01000254.1 GCA_009839405.1 Gammaproteobacteria bacterium | reverse complement strand
CGGCTAGGAGCCAGCGCCGTTTCTACGGCGCAGGCTCCTGGCTCACGAACGCGTATATGCTTCGTAAATCCTTGCCACCGGCGCAACGACTCAATGAACGCAGCCGGATGAATTATTGCAGCGCCTGCGGCGGCAGAGTTCGCCTGCGCGTGCCCCAAGGCGACAATCGCGAGCGGTTCGTGTGCGACGACTGCGGCATGGTGCATTACGTCAACCCCAAGGTCGTCACCGGCACGCTGCCGGTTCAGAATGGCGCCGTTCTTCTCTGCCGTCGCGCCATCGAACCTCGCAAGGGGCGCTGGACTCTGCCGGCCGGCTTTCTCGAACTCGGCGAGACGGCCCCGGCCGGGGCCGCGCGGGAAACGCTGGAGGAAGCCAACGCCGAAGTCGCCATCGACGGCCTCTACACCATCTTCAACCTGCCGCACATCTCCCAGATCTACCTCTTCTTCCGCGCCCGCCTGCTCGGCAGCTTCGCCGCCGGCGAAGAGACGCTCGAAGCCCGCCTGTTCGAGCAGGGCGAAGTGCCGTGGGACGAACTGGCCTTCCCGGTGGTGGCGCAAACGCTACGGCATTATTTCCGCGACCGCGAGGAGGGCCGCTACCCGGTGCGAATGGAGGACATCGTGGTGCATCGCCCTCGGCCTTCATGAGGCCGCCAACGCCGTTGCCTGACGGACGAGCAAGGTCAGCCAAAGAACGAGCGGTGTTCAACATTCTGAGCCTCATTCCGCAAGGGCGGCCCCTCAGGCAAGCTCAACCAAGGGCCGATCGGGCGTTGCGGAACAGGCGCAGCCACGGGCCGTCTTCGCCCCACGACTCGTGCCGCCAAGAGTTCTGCACGGCGCGGAAGGCGCGTTCTGGGTGGGGCATGAGGATGAATGCCCTGCCGGCCGTAGAGATCACGCCGGCGAGACCAGTGTCCGAGCCGTTGGGGTTGGCGGGATAGGTTGTGGCGTTCTCGCCTGCGCTGTCCGCGAACTGGAGCGCGGCCAACCCTTGGGAGAACGTCGCATTCGCGTCGTTTTTTGTCGCGAACTCGGTGCGGCCTTCGCCGTGTGCGATGGGCACGGGGAGCAGGGCTCCGCCCATGCCGGCAAGCCACGGCGAGTCCACGTCGTTTACGCGGACGTTGACCGTTCGCGCCTCGAAGCGCTCGGAGCGGTTGGCAACGAACGCCGGCCAATGCCCGGCGCCGGGAATAAGCGACTTGAGCTGCGCCATCATCTGGCAGCCGTTGCAGACGCCGAGGCTCAGCGTATCGCCGGCGAAGAAGGCGGCAAACGCGTCGCGCACCTCGGCGTGGAACAGGATCGACTTGGCCCAGCCGCCGCCGGCGCCGAGCACGTCGCCGTACGAGAAGCCACCGCAAACCGCCAGCACTTGACCCCCTTTGAGCACCTCGGGGTCCGCGAACACGTCGCTCATGTGGACGTCCACCGCTTCGAAACCGGCCCGGTGGAATGCCGCGGCCATCTCGATCTGGCCGTTCACGCCCTGCTCGCGCAGGATCAGGGCCCGGGGGCGAACGCCGCTTGCGACGTATGGTGCCGCGATGTCCTGTTGCGGATCGAACGAGGCACGAAACCGTAGGGTTGCGACGTCCGAGTCGATGGCGGCGAGTTCCTCATCGGCACAGGTCGCATCGTCGCGAATGCGTTGCATGTGGTGGCTGACGGATGCCCAGCGGCGCTCCAAATCGCTGCGTGTGGAGGCAAATGCCAACTCGTCGCGGCGATAGATGCAGATGCGCTCGTCGTCGCGTCGCCGCCCCACCCGCTCGCACGCAACTCCTGCCTCCCGTAGCCGCTTCTGGACGCCGGGTGAATCGTCAACGCAGAGGCCAAGCACCACGCCCACTTCCTCGGCAAACAGCTCCGCCAGGGCATCGTCGGTGTCGAGGCGAATGTCCAGCCCACAGCGCGTCGCGAAAGCCATCTCAAGCAGTGCCACGAAGAGGCCACCGTCGGAGCGGTCGTGCCACGCTCCCACCACACCTTCCGCACACATCGCGTGCAACGTCTCAAGCATTTGCCTGAACTGGCCCTCGTCGTCGACGTCAGGCGGCGCGGCACCAAAGCCCTCGACGCACTCGGGAAAGCACTGCTCCAGCGCACTGGCGCCGAGCCGACGCTGAGGTCCCGGTGCCACTAGGAGCAGCTCTCGGACTTCCTCCGGCAGGAAGGGCGTCAGTGTACGTCGCGCATCCGTCACGGGTGCAAACGCGGTCACGTTAAGCGTCACCGGCGAGACGACGCACTGGTCCGCGCCGTCCTCGGACTGCCAGCGGCTTTGCATCGACAAGCTGTCCTTGCCCACCGGCACCGCGATGCCAAGTGCAGGGCAGAGCTCTTCACCAATCGCCGTGACGGCCTCGCGCAGCGCCTGGTCCTGGCCCTCGTGGCCAGCAGCCGCCATCCAGTTTGCCGATAGCACCACGCGCCGCAAGTCCGTCACCGGTGCCGCAAAGAGATTCGTCAGAGCCTCCGCCACTGCAAGCCGTGCGGCGGCGCGAGCGTCTCGCACCGCCACCGGCGAACGCTCGCCCATGGCCATCGCCTCGCCGCGATAGGTGTCGAATCCCGCAAGGGTCACGCCGACGTCGGCTACTGGGGCTTGAAACGGGCCCACCATCTGGTCCCGCGCCACCAGCCCCGTGACGCTGCGATCGCCGATGGTGACGAGGAACTTCTTCGACGCCACCGCGGGGAATCGGAGCACGCGGTCTAAGGCCTCTGCCAGATCGATGTCGCGGTGCAGGAACCTACCGAGCGGGTTCGCCTGAGCCTGGTAGCTCCGCGTCATCCGAGGCGGATGGCCAAACAGCGCATCGAGGCTCAACCGCACCGGCAGGCCACGCAAGAGCGAGTCCTCGACGACAAGATCCGTCGTCGCGGTTGCCTCGCCGACCACCGCAAACGGGCAGCGCTCGCGGCGGCAGATAGCTTCAAACGTCCGCATGTCCTGCGGTGCCACCGCAAGCACATAGCGCTCCTGCGACTCGTTGCACCAGATTTCCATGGGCGACATGCCAGCATCGGCGCTCGGCACGGCGCGGATGTCGAAGCGACCGCCGAGGCCCGCTTCCCGCACCAGCTCCGGCAGCGCGTTGGCGAGGCCGCCCGCTCCGACATCGTGAATCAGGCGGATGGGATTGCCCTCGCCCAAGTCTGTGCAGCGGTCGATGACTTCCTGACAACGACGCTGCATCTCCGCGTTCTCTCTCTGCACGGAGGCAAAATCGAGCTCCGCCAGACTCTGGCCGGAAGCCATGCTCGAAGCCGCGCCTCCGCCGAGGCCAATCAGCATGGCCGGGCCGCCCAGCACCACCAGCCGGGCACTCGACGGTACGTCCGCCGCGTGGACGTCGCGTTCCACGACGGTGCCCACCCCGCCGGCGATCATTACCGGCTTGTGGTAACCCCACGTCTTATCGGGTTCGGAACCGCCCGCCTCGAAAGTGCGGAAATAGCCGGTGAGGCAAGGACGACCGTACTCGTTGGCGAACGCCGCCGCACCGAGCGGCCCGTCGAGCATGATCTGCCGCGCCGAGGCCACATTGCCCGGGCGACCCCGACCAAGCTCCCACGGCTCCAGTGCCTCGCCGATTTCCAGGTGGCTGGTGGTAAATCCGGCGAGTCCGGCCTTCGGCCGGGAGCCGCGCCCGACGCTGCCTTCATCGCGAATCTCGCCGCCGGCCCCGGTCGCCGCACCGGGATAGGGAGCGATGGCGGTCGGGTGGTTGTGGGTCTCGGCCTTCATCAGGATATGCGCAGGCTCAGGGCGAGGGCGATAGATTGCGTCGTCGTCCGGCCGGAACCGCTCGGTGCGGTGGCCTTCGATGACGGCAGCATTGTCGGAGTAGGCTGAAAGTATGCCGGCGCCGTTGATGGCGCGATGGGTGTTGCGGATCATGCCGAACAGGGTTTGCGGCACCTCCTTGCCGTCCACAACCCATGCAGCGTTGAAGATCTTGTGGCGACAATGCTCGGAGTTCGCTTGCGCGAACATCATGAGTTCCACATCCGTGGGGTCGCGACCGAGCCCGGCGAAGGTGGTGGCGAGGTAGTCCACCTCGTCGTCCGACAGCGCGAGGCCCATGTCTCGGTTGGCGACGAGCAACGCAGCAGCCGGGTCGTCGCCAAGAGCGACCTTCGCAAGCGGGCGCGGCGTCTGCACCGCCGTAAGGAAGGCAAAGTCGTCGTCGAACACGGGGCATTCGGTCATGCGGTCGTGCAGCAACGTCGCAAGTTCCGTGCGCTGTGACCCGGCAACATGCCAGCGCACGCCGCGCTCCACCCGCTCCACTGCATCGATGCCGCAGCGAACGACGATATCCGTCGCCTTGCTCGACCAAGGCGAGATCGTGCCGGGCCGAGGAATGACCACACACAACGGTTCGCCGACAGGCGCCGGCAAGGCGTGACGCGGCCCATAGGCAAGCAGCCCGCCCACAACGCGACGCTCGGCAACGCTCAAGGGTCGACGCAGAAACAGGAAGTGAACGAACTCGGCAAAAAGGCCAGAAGCCGCCGGATCAATCCGACGCAACTCGGCGAGCTTTGCTGAGAGGCGAGCTTGCGTGAAAGCCGGCGGCCCGGTGAAGACGACGAGATCGTGGGTCACGAGTAGTCGGCGGGCGCCAGCGTCTTGGAACAAGTGTCTATTGTATTCGCCCACCCCATCGATCCGGCACCCCGAACTCGCCTCTCACCGAAAAGGGCCACCGCCGCTGCGGCGCTATCGGGATGTGTCCTTTGTGCGCCGGCCGGCGAAGAACGACGACATCAGTTCACCGCACTCCTCCGCCAACACGCCCTCCACCACCGCGACCTTGTGGTTGAGGTGCTCCCAATCGAGCACCCTCGCCACGCTTCGCACGGCGCCGGCTTTGGGCTCGCGAGCACCGAATACCAGGCGCTCAACCCGGGCGTGAACCAACGCACCGGCACACATCATGCAGGGCTCCACCGTGACATACAGCGTGGTGCCGGGAAGGCGGTAGTTCCTCATCTGCCCTGCCGCATCGCGGAGCGCTTCCATCTCCGCGTGGGCGGTGGGGTCCTGGGCCGATACCGAGCGGTTGTGGCCACGTCCAACCTCTCGACCGGCAGCAACCACCACAGCGCCAACCGGCACCTCGCCGGCCAATCCGGCTTGGCGCGCCTCGGCCAGCGCCACCTGCATCCAGCGTTCGTGGTGGGCCCCCGCCCCTACATCCGTCACCGCGACCTTCATCTCATGCCTGCCCTTCTCGCGCTTATGATCGCCCGATGCTGGACTCCCGCATCAAGACTATCGCCGAAGCGATCGTAGCGTCTGGCGGACGCCCGGTTGCCGTGGGCGGTTTCGTGCGCGATCTGTGCCTCGGCATCGACGCCAAGGACATGGATATCGAGGTCTTTGGGCTCGCGCTCGAAGACCTCGAAGGCGTTCTGGCGCGATTCGGCCGTGTGCGCCGCGTTGGCCGCGCGTTCGGGGTGCTGCGGCTCGACGGCAAGGGCGTCCACGCCGAGTTCTCGCTGCCGCGTCGCGACAGCAAGCGCGGCCCGGGGCATCGAGGCTTTGATGTGCAGGTGGATCCAGGCCTCGACTTTGCCGAAGCGGCGCGGCGCCGCGACCTCACCATCAACAGCATGGGCATGGAACTGCCTGGCGGGAACATCCTGGACCCGCATGGCGGACGCCGTGACCTTGAGCGTCGGGTATTGCGGGCCACGGACACGGCCACCTTTCCCGAAGACCCTCTGCGGGGGCTACGCGTTGCGCAGTTCTGCGCCCGGCTCGACATGACGCCAAACGAAGAACTCGTGCGCCTGTGCGGCGAACTGGACCTGGCCGAGATTTCGTCCGAGCGCAAGCGGGAGGAGTTCCACAAGTTGCTCCTGCGCGGCGTGCGTCCGTCCCTTGGCTTGGCATTCTTGCGCCGCTCTGGGCTCCTCGGCCACTTCCCGCAACTCGCTGCCTTGGTGGACGTGCCGCAGGACCCTCGCTGGCATCCGGAAGGGGATGTGTGGACCCACACGCTGATGGTTGTCGACGAGGCGGCCATGCTTCGCACAGGGGACGGCGACGAAGACGCCGCGCTCATGTTCGGTGCCCTGTGCCATGACTTCGGAAAACCGCTCGTAACGCAAACCAAGGCCGACGGCACCGTTCGATCCCCCGGCCATTCCGAAGCCGGGATCGCCCCCACCCGCGCCTTTCTGGATAGCCTCCGCACTTCGCACGCTCTGATCAAGCGGACCTCGGCGTTGGTTCGACACCATCTCGCGCCGGCCGAGTTCGTGGCGCAGGGCGCCGGCGAGAGTGCCTATCGACGTCTGGCACGGCGACTCGCTGCCGACGGCGTAACCATCGAGCTCTTGGTGCGCACCGCCCGCGCCGACCATCTCGGCCGCACCACCAAGGAGGCATTGGCGCGATCGTTCTCCGAAGGTGACCGTTTCCTGGCCCGTGCCCGCGCCCTTGCCGTCGCCGATCATTCGCCTCCCAATGCCGTGCTCGGCCGCCATCTCATCGCCCGCGGCCTCAAGCCGGGGCCTGAATTCAGCGACGTTCTCCGTCGCTGCCGTGCCGTGCAGGACACACATGGCTGGAACGACCCGGACCGCATCCTGGATGCCGTGCTGAAAGACTCCACAGCTCGCGAACCGGCACCGGGCTCTAGTCCGGATCATTCATGAATGCCCTACTGCGGACGACGATCCACTCGCTGTGACTGTGCAGGTACTCGTGCGTCCTGCGGACGCATTCGTGCGTCCTGCGGACGCATTCGTGCGTCCTGCGGACGCATTCGCTCCGGCCCCCTCAACATAGTGCGC
>VXPR01000297.1:4153-6834 GCA_009839405.1 Gammaproteobacteria bacterium | reverse complement strand
CTCTTGCGCGAGGGCGGTCTCACGCACTTCGGTGATGGCTGCGGCATTGGCCGCGAGTTCCGCACCGACGGCGTCGAGCGCCGCCTCCGCCGCCGCGACTTGGACGCCTAGTGGTTCGAGAGATTGTGACGTCGCCGGCGCGAATCCGATGCTGTCCTCCTCCAATTGCCCCGCCCGCTCGTGCAGGCTGACGAGGGCTTGCTCGGCAAGCTGCGTCCGTCCGCGACAGGCTTCGGTTGCGCTGCGGTTGGCGGCGATGCGTTCCGCAAGGGCGTCCCAACTCGCCTGCGCTTCCCCCGCGTCGCGCGTGAGCGTCGCCACCTCGTCGGCGGCGTCTTGCTGGCGGCTTGCGGCGTCGTCGAGTGCCGGCGCTGCGGCCTGAATCTGCGCCAGCAAATCGGCCAGATGGGCCTCGTCTTCCGCCATTTGCTTCTGCCGGCCCGCTTCCTCGTGGGCGATCGCCTTGAGGTCTGTGGTGAGGCCGGCACTCCGTCGCTTGGCGTATTGCGCCGCCTCTTCGAGCCGCCCGATGGCCCCACCGAGCCGGTAGTAGCGCGCCTGCACGTCGGCGAGGGCATCGACTCCCTCCTGATGTCGCTCCTGGGCGGATTGCACACGGCCTTCGACGCCAAGGCGAGCAGCGCGTGCCGTTTCGACTTGGTTGTCGAGGGTGACCAAGGCCTCGTCGCGGCGTGCCAACTGCTCGTTGGCGGCATTCAGGCGCAGCAGGCAGAGCTCGGCGAGCTTGCGGCGTTCCTGCTCCTTGAGGTCGCGATAGCGCTCCGCGTTGCGGGCCTGGCGTTGCAGGCGGCTCAGTTGCCGCCCGAGTTCGTCGCGCAAGTCGTCGATTCGCGCCAGATGTTCGCGGGTGTGGGAGAGGCGGCCCTGGGTCTCGCGACGGCGCTCCCGATACTTGGACACGCCAGCCGCCTCCTCGAGAAAGGCCCGCAGTTCATCGGGCTTGGCGTCCGCCAGTTCGCTGATCATGCCCTGCTCGATGATCGAGTAGCTGCGCGGGCCGAAGCCAGTGCCCAGAAAGACACCGCCAATGTCGCGTCGGCGGCACCGGCTGCCGTTGAGGTAATAGGTCGACTGGC
Source organism: Gammaproteobacteria bacterium (assembly GCA_009839405.1). Taxonomy (GTDB): domain Bacteria; phylum Pseudomonadota; class Gammaproteobacteria; order Pseudomonadales; family Azotimanducaceae; genus VXYL01. The sequence continues at coordinate 5,737 of VXPR01000297.1, read as the reverse complement.
CGTCCCGCGCCAGTTCCCGGCGCACGGCGATTTCGCCGAATGCCGCGTATTCACCGCCGACGCGGGCGTCCTCGTTGTCGAACAGGAGTTCCACCGACGCCATGCCGGTGGGCTGTCGCGAGCTCGAGCCCTTGAAGATCACGTCCACCATCGCATCGCCGCGCAACTGCTGCGCCGAGCGTTCGCCCATTGCCCAGCGCACGGCGTCGATGATGTTGGACTTGCCGCAGCCGATCGGCCCGACGACGGTGTTGCGGTGGCCGGGAAACGGAATCGTCGTCGGATCGACGAAGGACTTGAACCCGGCGAGCCTGATTTCCTTTAAGCGCATGGGGGCGGCGTTAGTACGAGCGTGGCAGTTCCAGCACGTGTTCGGTGACGTAATTGAGGATCATCTCCTGCGAGATGGGGGCGATGCGCATCAGCCTCGCCTCCCGCCAATAGCGCTCGACATGGAATTCGCGGGCGTAGCCGAAGCCACCGTGGGTTTGCATGGCCTGGTCGGCCGCCTGGAAGGCGGCGTCTGCGGCCAGCCACTTCGCCATGTTCGCCTCGGCGCCGCAAGGCTCGCCGTTGTCGAGCAGCCACGACGCCTTGCGGATCATCAGTTCCGCCGCATCGAGGCGCATCTTCGCCTCGCCGAGCGGGAAGGAGACTCCCTGGTTCATGCCGATGGGACGCCCGAACACGACGCGTTCGTTCGCATAGTTCACGGCTCGCCGGATGGCGGCACGGCCGATGCCGAGGGCTTCCGACGCCACCAGAATGCGCTCCGCGTTGAGACCACCTAGCAGGTAGCGAAAGCCCTTGCCCTCTTCGCCGACCCGGTCGGTGACGTGTACCGGCAGGTCGTCATACACCACTTCACAGGTGGCGACGGCGTTGCGGCCCACCTTGTCGATGGGCGAAATCTTCACTTCTGGGCGCTGAAGCTCCGCGAGCAAGAGCGTCATGCCTTCGGTGCGCTTGGCGGCCTTCTCCTTCGACTCGGTTCGCACCAAGAGCAGCACCCGCTCGCAATCGAGCGCCTTGGTGGTCCACACCTTGCGTCCGCGCACGACGTAGTGGTCGCCATCGCGCACTGCGGTGGTTTTGATGGAGGTGGTGTCGGTGCCGGCATCCGGTTCGGTGACGCCGAAGGCGACGTGCAGGTCGCCGCTCGCCACTCGCGGCAGATACTTCTGCTTCATCTCCTCGCTGCCGTGCTGCACCACCGGGTGCATCCCAAAAATCGACAGGTGAATGCCGCTGGCGCCGTTCATGGCGGCGCCGGAAGCAGCCACCTCCTCCAGAATGATGGAGGCTTCGGTGACGCCGCGCCCGCTGCCGCCATAGGCCTCCGGAATGGCGATGCCAATCCAGCCAGCCTCGGCCAGGGTGTTGTAGAAATCCCAAGGAAAGCGGTGTTCGCTGTCGCAGGCGGACCAGTATTCGTCGGGAAAGTCGACGCAGACTTTCTGAATGGCGTCGCGGATGAGCTGATGCTCTTCGGTCGTCTCGAACTCCATGCAGTCACCCAGCTTGCGCCGTGGGAATGGCGCGACCGCGTCATTCTACGATGCGAGGTCTTCGGGAGGTGGGGGC
>VXPR01000297.1:3373-4143 GCA_009839405.1 Gammaproteobacteria bacterium | reverse complement strand
TGTGGGCTCCGCTCTACCCGCCGCCCTCCCCCCTGCTGGGCGCGGGCGCCCCCCGCGCCCGCGCGGGTGGGGGCGGGGGGGCTCGCGGGGGGGGGGGGCCGCCCCCCCCCCCGAGCCCCGTGCAACTATAGGGGCCTTGTCTGTTGTTCGATCAAGTGGCCGATCGTCGTCAGGCACTCCTTGGAAGCGCCAAGGTGGATGAGCATCTGCTCGGCATCGCGCAGTGTTTGGGCGATCAGGCGGCTGCGTCCGGCTGTGCCGGTTTCGTTGGCGTTGGTGTCGAAGAACACCGCGTTGCCGTCCGGGTCGAAGGTCTCCCAACTCGTGCCGTCTGCGTCAGCGTCCATGTCTTCGGCACGGTACGTGAAGGGTTGCCCCGTGGCTTCGGGAAACTCGCGCCTGCAGGCGGCATGGACGGCGGCAACGTCGGCACCGCGGACGTGGATGGAGTTCTTGTCGAGGAAGTTCATGAGCGCAATCCGGAACGGCCCGTTCCTGACGACGATGCGCTTGCCCGGCAACTCGTCCACCACTTCCATGCCAAGGGCCTGGTAGAAGCGGGCGGATGCGGCCAGGTCCCTGGCGCGCAGGCAAATGGAAGTCCAGCCGAAGAACATGATTCAAGCTCCTTGTCACCGCTTCGCGCGAGCGCGCCCTAAAGGGCGCGTCTGCAGTTAGAGGGGCCGGCGAGGGGGGCGGGCGGAAAAACACAAGCGGTGGGGGATATGGGGTAAATTTGCAGCGGCTGGCGTGGGGGGAAGTATTTTTTT
>VXPR01000297.1:0-3363 GCA_009839405.1 Gammaproteobacteria bacterium | reverse complement strand
TTCGCTGGCGCGAACTGCTGGCCTTCCGAAATCCGACAGGCTGTGAGGATAATGGGTTCATGTGCACGCGAGTGCCTTGGCGGCAAGTTATGTGATAGCGGAGGGAGCGTGAGCGGCAGGTACTTCGAGGAGCTTGAGGTTGGCATGGAGTTCGCCCACGAACCCGCACGCACCGTAACGGAAACCGACAACCTGCTTTTCACCACGCTCACGCTGAATCCGCAGCCGCTGCACCTCGACGCCGAGTTCGCCCGCGCCTCGATCCACGGCCAGATCCTCGTCAACAGCATCTTCACGCTGGGCCTCGTGGTGGGCCTGTCGGTGGGCGACACCACCCTCGGCACCACCTTGGGCAATCTCGGCTTCGAGCGCACCACGTTTCCGAATCCTGTATTCATTGGCGACACCATCAGGGTGTCGTCCAAGGTGGTGGCGCGGCGCGAGAGCCGCAGCAAGCCGGATCGCGGAATCGTCACCTTCGAGCACACTGGGATCAACCAACGGGGCGAGACCGTCTGCTCCTGCATCCGCTTGGCCATGATGGCGAAGCGCGAGGCGGACGAAACGGCAACCAACGCCTGACTCAAGCACCTTCCAACCACCCCGGAGATTCACCGCATGGCCGGCATCCGACGCTCGCTGCATTTCGTTCCCGGTGCCAACGAGCGAATGCTCAGCCGTGCGCTCACCACCGCGGCCGATGCCTTGCTGCTGGACTTGGAGGATGCGGTGACGCCGGCGCGCAAGGAGGAAGCACGTGGCGTGGTGGCCGGGTGGCTCCGCGACGTGGACTTCGGCCGTCAGGAACGCATCGTCCGCATGAATCCGCTCGACACGCCCTGGGGGCACGGCGACCTAGCCGAGGTGATGGCGACGCCGCCCGACGCCATCCTCGTGCCGAAGCCGGACACGCTCGAGGACCTGACTCTCATCGACCGCGAACTGTCGCGCCTGGAACGGAGCCACAGCCACCCGCCGGGCAAGGTGGAACTGATCCTGATCGCCGGCGAAACCCCGCTGGGCACTCTCCACCTCCCCACTCTGACGGCCTGCCCAAGGGTGACCGGCCTCTCCTGGGGAGCCGAAGACCTCGCCACAGCCGTCGGCGCATCGCGCAACCGCGACGAAAGCGGCGTGTGGCTCCCGCCCTTCGAACACTGCCGCACCATGGCGCTCCTCACCGCCAAGGCAGCCAACGTCCAGGCCGTCGATGCCGTGTACGTGGACTTCCGCGACACCGCCGGCCTTGCCCGCGAATGCCAGCAGGGCGCAACGCTCGGTTTCACCGGCAAGCTGTCGATTCACCCAAGCCAGATCGACGTGATCAACGAAGCCTTCACGCCCGACCCCGCAGAAGTGTCCCGCGCCCGAGAACTCATTGAGGCATTCGACGAGGCGCATGCCGAGGGCCGAATGGCGTTCACCTTCGAAGGGGCGATGGTGGATGCGCCCCACCTCCAGCGCGCCCGCGCGTTGGTGGCCCGTGCAGCGGCAATCACCGTCACCGATTAGGCGTCTCGTCCTCGCCCCACAAGGGCCTGATACGATTGCGCGTCTTTTCGTTGGGAGCGGCCATGTCCGAGCGCATCTACACCGCCTGCGTCCTCATCATTGGCAACGAAATCCTGTCCGGGCGGACGCAGGACACGAACCTGGCGCACATTGCGCTGGTGCTTGGCGAGCAGGGGGTTCGCGTGCGGGAGGCGCGGGTGATTGCGGATGTGGAGGAGGAGATCGTCTCGGCGGTGAACGAGGCGCGCACAAAATTCGACTACGTGCTCACCACCGGCGGCATCGGCCCGACCCATGACGACATCACCGCAGACTGCATCGCAAAGGCGTTCGGTGTGCCCTTGGTGGTTAGCGAGGAGATCGCGGCCGTCATCGGCCAGCGTCCGGCACCAGCAGAGGTGATGGAGTCTCGCATGCTCATGGCGCGGATTCCCAAGGGCGCGGATCTGATCGACAATCCCACCGGCGGGCCGCAGGGGTTCTGCATCGGCAACGTCTACGTGATGGCCGGCATTCCCTCGGTGATGCAGGGGATGCTCTCGACCATCCCCTTTGCCGGCGGCAGCGTCGTGCGTTCCTGTTCGGTAACCGCCTTTCTCGGCGAGAGCCAGGTGGCAACGGGGCTTGCCGTGCTGCAAGAGCAGCATCCTGACGTGGACATCGGCAGCTACCCCTTCAGCCGCGATGGCCGCTACGGCACAACGCTGGTGATCCGGGGCACGGACACTGAAGAGTTGAACGAGGTGCTTGACGCAGTGGCGGAGCTAATCCGCGCCGGCGGCGAAGAGCCGGTGGACATCAAGCGCGCCTGAGGCGATACACGGCTTGGAGGGAAGGCATTCTGCCTTCCCAGCGCACGACAGTGCGCTTGCTTGGTTGGGTGGAAGGGAGATTCGCCAGTGGGCGCGTTGGGTAGGCCGAAAGGCATTCCTCGCAAGGGGCAAGGCAAATAGGGAGGAAACATGGACATTCAAGGCAAGCGAGCCATCGTGCTTGGCGGCACCTCGGGCATTGGGCTGGCGGCGACGCGGCAGCTTGAGGCGGCCGGCGCTTCTGTGGTGGCGTGCAGCAGGTCGGAGTCGAACCTAGCCACCGCCAAGGAGGCGACGGGCGATGCCGTCTCGTTCCGCGCCATCGACGTGCTGGACCGCGATGCGCTGGCCGCGCTCTTCGAGGGCGAGGCGGGCTTCGACATCCTCGTCAACGCGGCGACAGGCGGCGAGCGGGCATCGGGGCCCTTCCTGCAGATGGACCTCGACGGCTTCCAGGGCTCGTTTCGCAAGCTCTGGGGCTACACCAACAGCGTTCGCCTCGGTACCGAGCACATGGCCGAAGACGCCGCCATCGTCCTCGTGAGCGGCTACCCGGCGAAGAAATCCAACCCCGGCTCCTCCGCCATCGCCACCGTCGGCAACGCCGTCGAGGGCTTCGTCCGCGCCGTCGCGCCGGAACTCGCGCCGCGTCGAATCAACGTCGTCTCCCCCGGCATCATCGACACCCCCATGTTCGCTGCCACCGGCGACGCCCGTGCCAACTTCCTCTCCGGCGCCACCCGCAACATGCTCATCAAGCGCGCCGGCACCGCCGATGAGGTGGCCTCGGCAATCATCTTCGTCATCCAAAACGACTACATGACCGGCGCCAGCATCGACGTGGATGGGGGAGCGACCTTGCCGTAGCGGACGCGCCCGCAAGGAGCACGCGCTAGCAGCCACGGCTAGGAGGGTGCCGTGGAAACGGCGCTGGCGCGAAAGGGGCAGGTGGGGCTTCGTTCGAAGATTGCGGCGTAACGGGCTTTGGGTCGGCGGCCCCCCCTCCGAGAAAAGCGAGGACGCTTTTCTCGACTCCCCC
>VXPR01000043.1:706-6839 GCA_009839405.1 Gammaproteobacteria bacterium | reverse complement strand
CGCGCCGGGCCCCGCCCCGCCCCCGCCCCCGCGGGGGTGAGTACGTCGCGGGGTGTGAAGAGGCGCTGGTCCGCGCCTGGAGCCTGGGGCGTTGCCGTGTGCCGCCGCAGGGGTGTCCCTACTCCTCCTCCTCCCGGTCGGCCTTGCCCATCTGCTCCTTGATGAGCGCGCCCAGCGTGGTTGGGGCGGGGCGGGAATCGCGACCTTGATCGCCGCGTTGGTAATCGCGGTGGGCGCGGCGTTCGTCGTCGAGGTGGCGTGCCTTGATGGAAAGCCCCAAGGTGCGGTTCTTGCGGTCGATGCTGATGATCTTCGTTTCCACCTCGTCGCCGACGTTGAGTTCGCTGCGCGCGTCCGCGACGCGGTCCACGGAGATCTCCGACACCTTGAGAATGCCGCGCACGTCTTCGGCGAGTTCCACCTCGACCTCGCGCTGATCCACGTCGGTGACAACGCCCTTGACGATGCTGTTGCGCTCGTTAACGGCGATGTAGTCGGAGAAGGCGTCCTGGTCGAGCTGCTTGATGCCAAGCGAGATGCGCTCGCGCTCGGGGTCGATGGCAAGAATGACCGACTCGATCTCCTCGCCCTTGCTGTGCCGTCGGATGACTACCTCGCCGGGCTCGTTCCAGGAGATGTCGGAGAGGTGAACCAAGCCGTCGATGCCGCCTTCGAGGCCGATGAAGATGCCGAAGTCCGTGATCGACTTGATGCGCCCGCTGATGCGGTCGCCACGCGCATGGCTGGCGGCGAACTCGTCCCAAGGGTTGGGGCGGCACTGTTTGATGCCGAGCGAGATGCGCCGCCGCTCTTCGTCGATGTCGAGCACCATGACTTCCACGGCATCGCCCACTGCGACGACTTTCGTCGGATGCACGTTCTTGTTGGTCCAGTCCATCTCGGAGACGTGCACCAGCCCTTCGACGCCCTCCTCGATCTCGGCAAAGCAGCCGTAGTCGGTGAGGTTGGTGACCGTGGCCGGCACCCGGGCGCCCACCGGATAGCGCCGCGTGAGGTCCACCCACGGATCGTCGCCAAGCTGCTTCATGCCGAGCGAAACGCGGTTCTTCTCGCGGTCGAACTTGAGGATGCGCACCTTCACCTCGTCGCCCACCGTCACCATCTCGCTCGGGTGGCGGATGCGCCGCCACGCCATGTCGGTGATGTGCAGCAGGCCATCGACGCCGCCGAGATCGACGAAGGCGCCGTAGTCGGTGAGGTTCTTGACGATGCCGGGCACGTCCTGACCCTCTTGCAGCGACGCGAGCAGGGCTTCCCGCTCGACGCTGTTCTCCTCCTCGAGCACCGCCCGCCGGGAGACGACGACGTTGTTGCGCTTCTGGTCCAGCTTGATGACCTTGAAGTCAAGCACCTTGCCTTCGAGGTGCGCCGTCTCGCGCAGGGGTCGGATGTCCACCAGCGAGCCCGGCAGGAAGGCGCGGATGTTGCTGATGTCCACGGTGAAGCCGCCCTTCACCTTGTTGTTCAGCATCCCCTTGACCGCTTCGCCCTCTTCGAAGGCGTCCTCGAGCATCAGCCATGACTCAGCGCGGCGGGCCTTCTCGCGCGAGAGCCTCGTCTCGCCGAAGCCGTCGTCGACGACTTCCATGGCTACCTTCACCTGATCGCCCACCGCCAGCTCGAACTCACCGCCTTCGGTGACGAACTGGCTGCGCGGGATCACTCCCTCGGACTTCAGCCCAGCGTGGACGGTGACGAACTCTCGGTCGATGTCCACGACCGTGCCTGTGACGATGGAGCCCGGCGCCATCTCGATGGTCGCCAAGCTCTCCTCAAAAAGGTCCGCGAAGTTTTCTGCCATGTTGTCCCGTGGTGGTCGTGTTGTGTGGCGAGCGCCCTAGCGCGTCGATGTGGCCTGCCGACTGGCTGCAAGGGCAAGCACGTTGCGGGCGACTTCCTCGATCGACAGCGAGGTCGAATCGATCGTCACGGCATCGGGTGCTTGCACGAGAGGCGCGACAGGCCGGGTGCGGTCACGTTCGTCGCGTTCCCGGATGCTCTCAAAAAGGCGCGGCAGACTAACATTTGGCCCCGCCTGCTTCAACTGCTTGAGCTGTGCGAGACGGCGTCGGGCGCGTTCCTCCACGCTGGCGGTGAGGAAGACCTTCACCACCGCGTCCGGAAAAACAACGGTTGCCATGTCGCGACCGTCGGCAACCAGGCCCGGCGGCATGCGCAGCCCCCGCTGCACCGCGAGCAGCGCGGCCCGCACGGGAGCCAGGGCCGCTACGCGGGAAGCCGTCGCCGCCGCCTCGTCGCCTCGGATGGAATCGCCAAGTACCTCGCCGTCCACCGTGACGCCGGCGGGGGTGAAGCGAATCGTCAGGTTTCGCACCATGGCGACAAGCCCCGTCGCATCGTCTTCCGCCACTCCACGCTGCCGGGCGCAGACGCCAACAGCACGGTAAAGCGCACCGCTGTCGAGCAGATGCCAGCCGAGCTCGTCCGCCACCGCCGCCGCCACCGATCCCTTGCCGGCGCCGCCGGGGCCGTCTATGGCGATCACTGGTGGAAGTCCCGTCACTCTGGGGAGTCCTTTCTCGGACGGAGGGCGGGACGCCCTCCCTCCAGCAAGGTTCGCGCCGCAGACTTGCGCTGGGTTTCGCTACCGATCGGCATCGAGGCCACGTCGGACGCGGCTCGCCTCGGCGATGGCGGAGCGAAGCGCTTGTGGGTCATTGCGCGTGGCGTTGGCGAGTTCCGCCAAGCGCTCGGAAAACTCGTCGAGGCGCCGCGACACGGCTGGTGCGTTGGCACCCAGGATCTGGCTCCACACGTCTGCATCGGCGCCGGCGATGCGGGTGAAGTCGCGAAAGCCGCCGCCGATGTGGCCCAAGGCGCCGGCATCGGCGGCAAGACGCGTCAGGGCGAAAGCTAGGAGATGAGGCACGTGGCTGGTGACGGCGAGGAGGTCGTCATGCACCGCAGCGTCCTCCGTCACCGTCTCGGCTCCCACGGCTTGCCACCACCGCTGCACAGTTGCGAATGCTTCGGGGTCCGTTTCCTCCGTCGGAGTGAGCACCACGCGGGCACCTCGAAACATGGCACCGTCGGCCGCCGCCGCGCCCTGCCGCTCGGAACCGGCGATCGGATGGCAAGGCACGAAGGTGGCCGGCGTATGGGGTTCGAGGGCATCGAGAACCGGTTTCTTGACGCTGCCGACGTCGAACACGGGCACGCCGGGGGCCACTGCAGCGGCATAGCGCACCATTTCTGCGATGGCCGCCACCGGCACCGCGACACAAACGCCCGCCACGCCCTCGGGTCTCGGTGGGGCTTCGGCGTCGATCACGCCATGCGCTAGCGCCTCGCGGATGGCGGCGGAAGATGCATCCACGCCCAGCACGCGTTCGAACAACCCCTCGGCTCTCGCCGCGAGCGCAAAGGAGCCGCCAACCAGGCCAGTGCCGACGAGCAGCAGCGAGCGGCTCACATCACCTCGGCGAGCGCATCGAGAAAGCGACGATTCTCGTCGGGCAAGCCCACGGTTACGCGCAGGTGGTTTGGCAGCCCATAGTTCGCGACCGGGCGGACGATGACACCGCGACGCAGCAGGGCGTCGTATATGCCGCCTGCCTCGCGGCCGATGTCCACGGTGACGAAATTGCCCACCGAGGGAATCCACTCCAAACCGAGTGCAGCGAGACCCGCCTCGATCTCGGCCATGCCCTCGTCGTTCAGGCGGCGACTTTCCGTGACGTATTCGGCGTCTGCGAGGGCAGCCTCGGCCGCCGCCAAGGCAAGGCTGTTGACGTTGAACGGCTGTCGCAGCCGGTTCAGGAGGTCTGCGAACCCCGCTGAGCTCACGCCATAGCCAACGCGCAGCGATGCGAGCCCATGCACCTTGGAGAAGGTGCGCGTCACCATCAGGTTGTCGTAGCGCTCCGTCAGACGCACGCCATCCGGGTAGCCGGGTTTGGTCACGTACTCCGCGTAGGCCTCGTCCAGCACCACCCAGACCGAGGGCGGAACGGCGTCGAGAAAGCGCACCAAAGTCGGCTCGTCCACCCAGGTTCCCGTGGGGTTGTTGGGGTTGGCGATGAAGACGACGCGCGTGCTCGCATCGATGGCGGCGGCGAAGGCCTCGAGGTCGTGGCCATGCTGCCGTGCGGGGATGCGCGTCAGCACGCCGCCGGCGGCCGTGATGGCAAGCGGATAGACGACGAAGGCATGTTCGTCGCAGATGCCGCGACAGCCGGGCGAGAGTGCCACCCGGGCCGCGAGTTCAAGCACATCGTTGGAGCCATTGCCGAGCGTGATCCGCTCCGGCGCCACCTCCAGGTGGGCCGAGAGCGCGTTCTTGAGCCGGTGTCCGCTGCCGTCGGGGTAGCGCGAAAGCTCGGCGAATCCGCCTTCGAGCGCTCTTCGGACACCCGGCCCGGGGCCGCGCGGATTCTCGTTGCTCGCGAGCTTCACCGCATCGTCGATGCCAAGCTCCCGCGCCAGCTCTTCGAGTGGCTTGCCCGGCTGATACGGCGTCAGGCTGGCGATGGCAGAGTTGACGCTAGCCGGCATGCGGGCTAGCCATCACAGCGCCGGCGCCCGCGGATACGAACCGAGCAGCTTCAGTTCCACGGCGACCTTCCGAACGTCGGCAAGCGCCGATGCCACCGGGGCGTCCGTCTTGTGGCCCTCGAAGTCGATGAAGAACACATACGTCCAGTTCGATCCCCTCGATGGCCGCGTCTCCACCCGCGACAGGCTGATGCCGTGGCGGTTAAACGGTTCGAGCACGCTGTAGAGCGCGCCGGGGGCGTTGCGCGTAGAGACGATGATGGAGGTGCGGTCGGAGCCGCAGGCCGGCACATCCTGGTCGCCCACTACCAAAAAGCGGGTTTTGTTGTCGGCCTCGTCCTCGATGTTGGCGTGGACGATGTCGAGGCCGTAGCGCTCCGCCGCCATCTCGCCGGCGATCGCGGCGACGTTCGTCGTCTCCGCCGCCATCCTCGCCGCCTCGGCGTTGCTGGCGACAGGACGCCGCGGCACGCCCGGATAGTTTGCATCCAGCCAGCGGCGGCACTGTGCCAGCGACTGCTGGTGCGAACAGATCGCCTCCAGCGCCGCCGGGTCCGTGCCTCGCGCCGCCATGAAGGCGTGATGAATCGGCAGTTCGATCTCCCCGCAAATGCTGAGCGGCGAGCCGATGAAGCAGTCGAGCGTGTGGTTCACCATGCCTTCGGTGCTGTTTTCCACCGGCACCACGCCGTAGTGGGCGGCGTCCGCCTCCACCTCGCGGAACACCTCGTCCACCGACGCGAGCGCCCGCGTGCGCACGAAAGCGCCGAACTGCTCCCGCGCCGCCGCTTCACTGTAGGTGCCGTGCGGACCCAAGAAGGCGATCCGGAGCGGCTGCTCGAGTGCCCGACAGCACGAGATGATGGTGCGGAAGAGACGTTCCATGTCGCGGTTCGACAGCGGCCCGGCATTGGCCGCCCGCAGCCGCGCGAAAACCTGTGCCTCGCGTTCCGGGCGGTAGTACACCGTCTTGCCGCCGTCGCTCTCCGCGACCTTGATCTCGGCGGTCTCGATGGCGCAATTGGCGCGCTCGTTCAAGAGGCGAGCGATCTCGTCATCGATCTCATCGATACGGTCGCGAATCCCCTGCAACCGTTCGGAAACGGCGCTTGCCGGCGGCTTAGCCACGTTCGGCCTCGAACTCCTGCATGTACCCCACCAGCGCATCCACGGCGGCTTCGGTGACCGCATTGTAGAGGCTGGCGCGCATCCCACCGACGCTGCGATGCCCCTTGAGGTTCTTCAAGCCTCGTTTCTCGGCGCCGGCGAGAAAGGCGGCATCAAGCGTCGCATCGGCGAGGGTGAACGGCACGTTCATCAGCGAGCGATCCGCCTTGGCCACCGGCGCCCGGTAGAAGTTGCTCGCCTCGATGGCCGCATAGAGCTTGCCGGCCTTGCGCTCACTGCGGCGCGCCATCTCGGCAACACCGCCCTGGGCCTTCACCCAGGCGAACACGAGCCCAGCGAGATACCAGGCGAACGTGGGCGGAGTGTTGAACATGGAGTCCTCGGCGGCGTGAACAGCGTAGTCGAGGATCGACGGCGTGCCCGGCCGCGCCTTGCCGACGAGGTCCTTGCGCGTTGTATTATACACAAC
>VXPR01000043.1:0-696 GCA_009839405.1 Gammaproteobacteria bacterium | reverse complement strand
GTCCTTGCGCACCGCCACGACGACGAGCCCGGCAGGGCCGATGTTTTTCTGAGCGCCGGCGTAGATGAGGCCGAAGCGCGAGACGTCTACCGGACGCGAGAGGATTTCCGACGACATGTCCGCCACCAAGGGGACGCCATAGTCCGGATAGTCGTGGAACTGCACGCCGCCGATGGTCTCGTTGGTGGTGATGTGGCAATAGGCGGCGTTCGGCGTCAGCCGCCACTCGGCAGCGGGCGGGATGCAGGTGAAGTTCTGCCCCTCCGAAGACGCCGCCACATGCACGCGCACGAGCTGCGACGCCTCCTTGATGGCCTTGGTGCCCCAGGAGCCGGTGTGGATGTAGTCGGCGGTGTCGCCCGCCGCGGCAAGGTTCATCGGCACTAGCGCGAACTGCTGCGTCGCACCGCCTTGCAGGAAGAGGACGTGATAGTCGTCGCCTATGGCCAAGAGCTCGCGGAAATCCGCCTCTGCAGAGGCGGCGATTTCGATGAACTCGGAAGACCGATGGCTCATCTCCAGCACGGAATGCCCGGTGCCTCGATAGTCGAGGAGCTCGCCCTGCGCCTGCTCGAGCACAGCCTCGGGCAACGCCGCCGGCCCGGGGGAGAAGTTAAACGCTCGCGTCATTTGACTAGGCGCTTCCCCAGCGCGGGCCGGGCGCCGCGGGGGGGTCGCGGGAGCCGCCCCCCCCAC
>VXPR01000270.1 GCA_009839405.1 Gammaproteobacteria bacterium | reverse complement strand
CAGGGGGCGCCGGCGCAAGCGGCGCATTCTACGGCGCAGGCTCCTGGCAGCCTGTCGGACTTTCGGACGGCGGGTTCGTTCGTAGGACGGGCTTGTCTCGTCCCGGCGCGCCCTGGAGGGCGCGGTGGCAGTTCGCCTGCGCGAACTGCTGTGCTTCGACCAGTTCCTCGGTGCATTCAAAACGGGCAGGGACAAGCCCGCCCCTACGGCGCTTTAGACCGACCCCGGACAGAACATGTAGCCCTTGCCCCAGATCGTCTTAATGAAGACGGGCGTTGCCGGGTCTGGCTCGATCTTGCTGCGCAGGCGCGTGACGCGCACGTCGATGCTGCGGTCAAACGGCGCGCGCCGGGTGCCGGTGAGCAGGTCGAGGATGCGATCCCTGTCGAGCACCGTGTTCGGATGTCGCACCAGCACGTCGAGCAGCTCGAACTCGCCCGAAGTCAGCGCCACGGTGCGTCCATCCCGCGTCAGCCGGTGGGCACTGAGGTTCAGCTCGAAATCCCCGAACGTGACGATCTGCGCCTCGCGCCGAGCACCTCGGCGCAGCACGGCGCGCACCCGCGCGAGGAGTTCGCGTGGGTTGAAGGGCTTGGCAAGATAGTCGTCGGCGCCGATTTCGAGGCCGACGATTCGATCCACGTCGTCGCCCTGCGCCGAGACGATGATGATCGGCAGGTCGCGGTCGCGCCTCATGCGACGGGCAATGGAAAGGCCGTCCTCGCCGGGCAGCATGAGGTCGAGGATCATCAGGTCCACTTCGTTCGTTTGCAGCGCGGCGTCCATGGCGACACCGTCTTCCGCCACCAACACTTCGAAGCCTTGGCTCGAAAGGTATTCCTCGGTGAGTTCGAGGAGTTCTGGATCGTCGTCCACCACCAGCAACGTTGCCGGCGGCTTGCCGTGCGCGGCACTGCCGTCCGCCGCCGCGTCCGCAGCCTTGGCCGCCGTCGGCGAGTCCTTCGAGACGCTCTCGGTCGCAGTCACGATTGGCGAGCGTCCCGCTCTCGGTCCGCCGCCACCTCGGTGGCCGCGTCCGCACTCTCTTGCTTCGATGGCGGCTCGGTGCGGCGATGCTCGAACCCGGTGCCGAAGCGCTCGCGTGTCGCCGCCTCGTCTGCATCAGCATCGGGGGCAACTTGGAGAACATGCGTTTTCAGTCCGGCGCGGATCGGCGACCGTGGCGCGGACGGCGCCGCGTCCATGCCCAGCTCACCGTCATACAGTTCCAGGGCATCGACGCCAAGCACTGCACTGGCGTCTTCGAGAATGCGCCCAAAGCGCGCCCGCGAACTGACTGGAATGCGGGTGGGTTCGCCGCTGGCCGCCATGCGCTTGCGCATCTCGACGAAATACCAGCGACGCTCTTCGACGTCCATCGCTTCCCACCGACCGCCGAGGTCGGAGAGCTGCTCGTCAGAAAACTGCGCAAACGGATTGGTGGCCTCCACGGCCACGCCACCATCCGCCGCGAACGCCCCCGAAGCCACCAACACCAGCACCGCCGGCGCATGTCGCCAGCGCTTCGCGCGCAGGTCTTTCGGCCTCGTTCGCGTGTAAATCATCGGTATGCGTGGTTCCCCGCGAAATCCACCAAACCGGCCCCGCAAGGGCCGCCGGGACGGCCAAGTGAACCCCTTTGCGCGCTGAATTGCAACGGCGTTTGACGGGCGCAAGGCGCAACGAAAAAGGGCTGGTGCGCCCTTCAGGACGCACCAGCCCGCTATGCCTTTGTGGATTTGTGAGCCTCGGCTTCGGCCGGCTTGCGCCGGCCGAAGTCGGACAGGCCGTTACGCGCGCTCGAAGAGGCCAGCGGCGCCTTGGCCGCCGCCGATGCACATCGTCACGACGCCATACTGCTTCTCGCGGCGTTGCAGCTCCCGCAGGATGCTGCCCGTGCAGCGCGAACCGGTCATGCCGAACGGATGGCCGATGGAGATGCTGCCGCCATTGACGTTGTACTTCTCGTTGTCGATGCCGAGCTTGTCACGGGAGTACACGCACTGCGACGCGAACGCTTCGTTCAGCTCCCACAGGTCGATGTCGTCCTGGCGCAGGCCCGCGTTCTCGAGCAGACGCGGAATGGCGAACACCGGGCCAATGCCCATCTCGTCCGGCTCGCAGGCAGCGACGGTGAAGCCACGATAGACGCCCATGGGCTGGATGCCGAGCTGATTGGCGCGCTCGGCGCTCATCAGCAAGGTCATGGACGCGCCGTCGGACAACTGCGATGCGTTGCCGGCGGTGACCGTGCCGTCCTCCTCGAAGGCCGGCTGCAGGCCGGCGAGGCCGTCCAACGTGGTGGTCGGGCGGTTGCATTCGTCGCGGTCCACCGTGACTTCCGCCATGCTCTCCTCGCCGGTTTGCCGGTCGACCTGCTTCATGGTCACCGTCATCGGCGCGATTTCCTCGTCGATGTAGCCGGCAGCCTGAGCCTTGGCGTAGCGCACCTGGCTTTGCAGCGCGTACTCGTCCTGCATTTCCCGGGTGACTTGGTAGCGCCGCGCGACAACCTCGGCGGTGTTGCCCATTGCCATGAAGATCGCGGGCTTTTCCTCGATCAGGCGCGGGTTGCGGGTGTCGCTGCCGCGCGGCGACCGGGTCGCGCCGGAGATCGAGTCGACGCCGCCGGCCATGGCGATGTCGGTCTGACCGGAAGCAATCTGGTTCGAGGCGATGGCGATCGACTGCAGGCCCGACGAGCAGAACCGGTTGATCGTCATGCCCGCCGTCGTGATCGGCAGCTTCGACAGCACGACCGCGAGCCGTGCCAGGTTGCCGTCCTGTTCGCCGGTGTGGTTGGCGGCCCCCACGACCACGTCCTCGACCTCTTGCGGCGAGACGTTGGGATTGCGCTCCAGCAACGCGTCGATGCAGTGTGCAAGCATGTCATCGGATCGCGTCAGGTTGAAGCTGCCGCGGTGGGACTTGGCGAGCCCCGTGCGGATGCTGTCTACGACTACGACTTCTCGTGCCATTCGGTTTCCCCTTCCTCAAGGTGCTTAAGAAAACAAACGGCCCGCTCATCGAACCGTGCAAGCGAGCGAGTGTAACCAAAACGCCGCCGCGTGGGGTGGCGGGATTTCGCCGGATAGTTCCTGGGTGCGCCCTCCTTGACGGTGCAGTTGTAGTCCACGAATAGGCCCGACGCTGGTGCGTGACAAGGGGGCCTTCGGAGGGAAGGCATCCTGCCTTCCCTAGCGCCGACAGGCGCTTTCCTGTTGGAGGCCTTGGTCAGCGCGCCAGAGGGGCGCGCAGGTAAGGCATGATGCCTTCCCTCCGAAGGCCCGCCCCTCGCAAGTCCGACTTGCCTGCCGGCAGTTGCGAAGCAACAGCCGACGTACCCGCAAGGGCGCGCTAGCATGGACCTCGCGACTTGGGGGAGAGAGGCTTGACAGAACCTTGCATTTTCTCGAAACGTACTCTGTCGAAGAGAGCGGGGGCCTGACGGTATGGATGTCACGAACGATGGTAACGAGGGGGCGGCCCACGCGTCGCCGCCGCTTCCAGCGCGTACCCAGCGCGGCCCCGACGACGATCTGGTCGATCGCGCCAGCGAGTTCATTTCTGGCGGTGACGCGGACGGCTTCATGGACGTCTTCAACCGGCTCCAGGGCAGCCCGGCGACTCCCCCGGGCGAGATCTCCGAGGAGTTGGCGCCGCGAGTTCGCGAGTTCGGTCTCGAGCGCAACTGCCGCGAACTCTGGGAGCAGGGCTACACCGTGGTCGAGGATGCCGCGCCGCCGGAGTACTGGCGCGATCTGCGGGCGACCATCCTCAAGGCCGCTTCCGGCGACCCCGGAGCCAGAGCTGGATCCATGGGCTCCACCTTGATGCCGAGCTATCCGGTGGTTGCCGAGGCTGCGATCAACCCGAAAATGATGGTCCTTGCGGAGTTCTCGGTGGGTGCCGGGTTCATCCTCAGCAATGTTGCCTCGTCCATCCGCAGGAAGGGGGACCGGTGTATTGGGCTGCACTGCGACCAGGTCTGGCACCCCGTGCCGTTTCCCGAGCACAACCTCTTCCTGACGGCGTGCTGGGCCTGTGACGACTTCACGCCCGAGGCCGGCCCGACCACGGTCGTCCCGGGCAGCCTGGCTCGGCGTCGGCCACCGAACTTGGACGAGATCGGCTCCACGGCCACCGTGCCGATCGAATGCAAAGCAGGGTCGATCGCCGTGTGGGACGGTCGCATCTGGCACGACAATGCCCCGCGGACGATCGACGGCGAGCGCGCCGTCCTGCACGTGTCCTACACACGGCTGATGCTGCGGCAGATGGAGGTCTATCCCCGGTCGGTCCAGGATCGCCTCGTCGAACGGTACGGCGAGCCGATGGCCCAGCTCATGGGTCGCTACGACTTCCTGGCGAAGCCCGAGGGCAAGGCCTACGTGGACGGCTTCATGCGCGCGGTCGCCTACTCGCGCCGGTAGGGGCTCGCAGACAGGGTTCCGCAGGATTCCTCCAGCAACAGCGTAGTAGACGTTCTAGTTGTTCAAGTCGAGGTCCGCGGGGGTTTCGCCGAGTGCCCACGGGCCATCGGTTAGACTCCGACCGACACGGAACTTAAGGCAAAGACGCGTTCGCTTGCTTGAGAGCCGGCTCATGCGAGCAATCGACCGGTTGCTCGTGGTGGGCCCTGCGATTCGCTGTTGGGGGGTGCTTCCTTGTGAGAACTGTCGAGGGGCAGGAGGAATGATGCGGGTTCTTGGAGCCTTGCTCGGATGGGCCGTCGCGTTCGCGGCCGTCGCGGAAGGGCCGGAGGAGCTGGTCGATCCGGTTCCCGAGACCATTGCCAAGGGTGACATCGTCGTCGGCGTGGTGCCGTTCGTGCGGGCGCCGCAGTCGTTTGATCCGGTGAAGCCGCTCGGTACCAACGATGCGTGGGCGCGGCTGCAGAGCCTTGCGGCGATTCCCGACGGTTCCGGGCGGCTCGTGTTCAATGACATTCGGGGGCTGCTTTACGTTACGGATGTCGATGGTGCAGAGCCTGCGGTATACCTGGACTTGCGGCGAGAGGGCGTTGCGCTGCACAACCACGATTTCCCCAACGAGGCGGGGCTGCTCGGATTCGCGTTCCATCCAGACTTCGCGGAGCCTGGCAAGCGCGGCCACGCCAAGTTCTACACCGCCTACAGCGCGGCGCCGGAGACCCTCGCCGAGGTCATATCCGGCAGCAATCAAGAGAGCGTGATTCGCGAATGGACCATCGCCGACCCCGGCGCCACCGCCTTCGTCGGCACCGCGCGGGAAGTGTTCCGGGTGAGTCAGTTCGCCCCCACCCACAACATCGGCACCATCGCCTTCAACCCCGCAGCCGGTCCCGGCTCCGACGATTACGGGCTCCTCTACGTCTGTCTCGGCGATGGCGGCGGCGCCAACGATCCGCAGAAGAACGGCCAGAATCCCGACACGCTGCTGAGCGCCATCTTGCGCATCGATCCCTTGGGCGACGCCAAGGGCGAGTACGGCATTCCCGAGGACAATCCGTTCGCGGACGGCGAGGGCGGGGCGCCGGAGGTGTGGGCTTGGGGCCTGCGCCATGCGCAGCAGTTCTCGTGGGACACCGACGGGCGAATGTTCATCAACGACATCGGCCAGGATCAGGTGGAAGAGGTGAATCTGGGCGTTGCCGGCGGCAATTACGGCTGGCCAGTTCGCGAGGGCACTTTCGCCACAGCCCAGGGCAGCGCCGGTACGCGGCTCGGCTCGGTGTATGCCCGCCCGGACGAGGAGCCGGGGCGGTTCGTCTATCCCGTGGCGCAGTACGACCACGGCGAGGGCTTCGCCATCGGCAGCGGTTTCGTCTATCGCGGCGAGAGCATCCCGGAACTGCGCGGGCGCTATGTCTTCGGCGACATCACTCTCGGGCGCATCTTCTACATCGATGCGGACGACCTGACGCCAGGGGAGCCGGCAACCATCAGCGAACTGCGCCTGACGGTGGACGGCGAGGAGCGGGAACTGATCGACCTCGCCGGCTACACCAACACCTACAATGCCGACATCCCGCGCGTGGACTTGCGCATGGGCATGGATGCCGAAGGCGAGATTTACCTCCTCACCAAGGGCGACGGCTGGATCCGCAAGCTCGTCGCCGCCAACTGAACGCACGACCGAACCACCAAGGAGACAAAGCAAAATGCGCATTTCCACGACTCTCGCCGCGGTGGCGAGCCTCTTGGCCCTCAATTCCATAGGCGCCGAGGCCGATGCGGAATACCGCCAGCACGCGATGCAGGCCGTGGGCGGCCACATGCAGGCCATCGTCAAGATCATCCGTGGCGAAGTGCCTCACGCCGGCCACCTGCCGATGCACGGCAACGCGATGGCGGACCTCGCCGAAGCTTCGGGGTCCTTGTTCCCGGAGGGCTCGGAGGGCGGCGATGCGCTGCCGGCCATCTGGGAAGACACCGAAGACTTCGCCGAGAAGATCGAGGCGTTCCGCGCCGCCGCCCAAGAGTTCAAGGAAGCTGCCGCAGGAGGCGACCGAGCGCAGGCCGGCGCGGCGCTGCAGGGCCTCGGCGGCGCCTGCAAGGGCTGTCACGACGACTATCGGCAGGAGTAGCCCACCGAGGCCGATGCATGCGTCGGCCTTGCGACTTCGAAGCTCGGCGGGTCGTAGTCCCGTGCCGAATCTGTCGGTGCGTTTCAACGCATTCCTCGTAGGGGACGGGCTTGTCCCGTCCCATCTCGAACTTGTCGATGCATTCAAGACGGGCGACCACAAGGGTCGCCCCTACGGGCCCTTGCCGAATCCATCGGTGCGTTCAGGACGGGCCTCGTAGGGGACGGGCTTGTCCCGTCCCATCTCGAATTTGTCGATGCATTCAAGACGGGCGACCACAAGGGTCGCCCCTACGGGCCCTTGCC
>VXPR01000399.1 GCA_009839405.1 Gammaproteobacteria bacterium | reverse complement strand
CCCTCGGAGATGTCGAGCACCCGCACCCCCGCAAGCGGCGCAGCGCCTGCCCCAGACTCACCCATAGCCATCCCCCAACAACAGACGCAATCTACTACAATGCGCGCCCCCAAACGCCGGGTCGTTAGCTCAGCCGGTAGAGCACCGGGCTTTTAACCCGTTGGTCCTGGGTTCGATCCCCAGACGGCCCACCATCACTTTCGTCCCAGAATCGACACAGGAGGGGTGTGCGATGGCGTTGACGCGGCTCAGCCGTTCGATCGAGGGCAGGGTGGCGATCGTCACCGGTGCCGCCAGTGGCATGGGGCGGGCAACCGCAGGCCTCTTTGCCGAGCAAGGTGCCAAGGTCGCCGCTCTCGACCTTAATGCAGAGCCTCTCGACGAAGTGGTGGCCGAAATCACCGACGCCGGCCACACAGCCAGCGCCTGGCAACTCGATGTTGCCGACCCGGATGCCATTGCCGAGGTGATCCCGGCCATTGCCGACCAGCTCGGCGGCATCGACATCCTCGTCAACAACGCCGGCATCGGTGCTGGCGGCGCCGTGGATGCCGACGACTTCGAAGCCACCTGGTCGCGGGCGCTCGACGTCCTGCTCACCGCCCACGTTCGCATCATCCGCGCAGCCTTGCCGTGGCTGCGGCGTTCCGACTGTGCCCGCATCGTCAACATCGCCTCCACCGAAGGCTTGGGCGCGACCAAGTTCGGCAGCCCCTACACCGCTGCCAAGACCGGCGTGATCGGCCTCACGCGGTCGCTGGCGGTGGAGTTCGGCACGGAGGGCATCACCGTCAACTGCATCTGCCCCGGCCCCATCCGCACCGGCATGACCGCCAACATCCCGGAGGAGGCCAAGCAGGAGTACGCCCGGCGCCGCGTGGCGCTCAAGCGCTATGCCGATCCGGAAGAGGTGGCGCACGGCACGCTGAGCCTCGTGCTGCCGGCCTCGTCGTTCATCACGGGGGTGGCACTGCCCGTGGACGGCGGCCTCACCATCAAGAACGCCTGACGGTGGCAGTCGCCGAGGCAACCGAGGCCGCAGTGCGGGACCGTCTGCCGCGCAAGGTCGTCTTCGCATACGGCATTCCCGGCGTCGGCGCCGGCTACATGTACTTGCTGATCGGCTTGTACGTGATGAAGTTCTCCACCGATGTGCTCTTGATCTCGCCCCTCGTCATGGGGCTCATCTTCAGCGCCTCGAGAGTCTGGGACGCGGTGTCGGACCCGCTCGTCGGCTATCTGTCGGATCGCACGCGCTCGCGGTTCGGTCGTCGGCGCACCTGGATGGCGGCCAGCGTCATACCCATATGCATCACCTTCGTGATGATCTTCGCCCCGCCCGAAGGGCTTGAAGGCTTTGGCCTCACGGTGTGGATGGCCGTCGCCATCGTCGGCTTCTATTCGGTGATGACGGCCTTCTTCGTGCCGCACCTGTCCTTGGGCGCGGAGCTTTCCACCAACTACCACGAGCGCAGCCGGCTGTTCGGCTATCGCCACGGGTTCTACACGTTCGGCTCCATCTTCTGCCTCGTCACCATGCAACTCCTTATCGGTGCGGAAACGGAAGGGGTGGAAGTTGCGCGGGAGCGGGCGCTGGACCTTTCGTTGCCAGCCGCCGCCTTCATGGCCGCCGTGATCGTGCTGGCGGTGGCGGGCTTGCGCGAGCGGCCGGAGTTTCAGGGTCGCGTGGGCGCGAACCCATTCAAGGCGTTTGCCGACGTGTGGCGCAACAAGCACTCGCGGCTGCTCATCATCGTCACCCTGATCGAGAACATCGGCTCCGCCGCCATCGGCGTGCTGACGCTCTATGTCGCGCAATACGTCGTCGGTGCGCCGCACATGGCGCCGCTCGTGATCCTCTCGTACATGATCCCGTCCGCCTTCTCCGTGCCGCTCTGGATTCCCTTGTCGCGGCGCGTCGGCAAGGTGCGGCTGTGGCTGTTTTCCATGCTCGGCACCGGGCTTTCCTTTGGTGGCATGTTCGCGCTGCCGTTCCTGCCGCCGGAACTGCGGCTCGGCACGATGTTCGTGCTGGCGGTGTTCGCGGGCCTTGCGGCCGGCTGCGGCGGCACCATCGGGCCGTCGGTGCAGGGCGACGTGATCGACTACGACGAACACCTGACCGGCGAGCGCAAGGAAGGCTCCTACTTCGCCGCCTGGAACTTCGTGTACAAGAGCGCCCTCGGCATCATGCTGGCACTGACCGGCTTCGTGCTGGACCTGTCCGGCTTCGTGCCGAATCAGGAACAGACCATGACGACGCAGGTGTGGATGGTGGGGCTGTACGGCCTCTTCCCCTTGATCTGCTACCTGATCGGCGCCGCGCTGTTCACCCGCTTCAGCTTGGACGAAGCGGCGTATAGGGAAATCCGAGCCGGGTTAGACGCGAAGGCGGCAGAACGCGCCGAGGCCCCGTAGGGGCGGGGCTTGTCCCCGCCCGTCTTGAACTACGGCGCTTACTTCCTAGCGACCCGCGAAGTTGCCGACTCGGCGTTCTGCAACGGCGCGCACGCCCTCTTTGTGGTCTTCCGTCTTCTGCAGCCGGGCCTGCTCCACCGCTTCGTGGTCCGTTGCGGTCTGCACGGCCTCGGCCATGTGGCCGCGCATGGTGGCGCGCACGGACTTCAGCGCAAGGGGCGCGTTCTCGGCGATCTCCGCCGCTAGCTTCTGCGCTTCTGCGCGCAGGTTTTCGCGGTCGGTGAGCACCTCGGCTAGGCCCCATTCGTAGGCGGTTTCGCCGTTGATGCGGCGGCCGCTCAGGAACATGAGGTTGGCGCGTTGCTGGCCGATGATGCGTGGCAAGGTGTCGGTCAGGCCGAAGCCTGGGTGGAAGCCGAGCTTGACGAAGTTCGCCGTGAAGCGCGCTTCCGGGCAAACGACGCGAAAGTCCGCCATGACCGCGAGGCCAAAGCCGCCGCCGACGGCCGCGCCCTGCACTGCGGCGATCACGGGCTTCTTGGCGTCGAACAGGCGCACCGCAGCGGCGTAAAGCGGGTTGCCGCCGGCCGAACGCGCGATTTCCTCGGCTGGCGAGCGGGGCTGGCTGAAGTTGTTGCCGGCGCAGAAATGCTTGCCCTCGGAGCAGAGCACGAGAGCGCGACAATCGTCGTCGTTGTCCATGTCCTCGAACGCGGACGCCATGTCGTTGATGAGATCCACATCGAAGAAATTGTTTGGTCCGCGCTGGATTTCCAGCGTCGCGACGTGCCCGTCCTTGGTGAGTTCAATGTCGCCGTACTGCATGTTGCCCTCCGCTTGCGTTGCCGACCGATCGGTTCGCCGCGAAGCCTAGCAGACTGTCGCACTCCGCCGCGAAACGGGAGTGCGATGGCGCATTCAAGACGGGCGGGGACAAGCCCCGCCCCTACGGGGCCGTCCCAATCTGTCGGTGCACCCCCCGAGCCAAGCGGGTCGCGGGCCCTTCCTGTCACTCCCCCCTCGCGGGGGAGTCGAGAAAAGGCGTCCTCGCCTTTTCTCGGAGGGGGGGCTGGTCCGCCTCACCGTCGTCCTCGGCCCAACCTTTGCCCCCCCGCCGCCATCGCATTTCGCCGCTACGCGATGAAGTCCGACAGGCTGCTAGCGGCATAATCGGCGGCTCAACTGCATGGGAAGTCGTCGTGTCGAGTCACACCATCAATCTCACCGATACGCTGCACGAGTACCTCCTGCGGGTTGGCACTCGCGAGTCGGAGGTGGCGAAGGAGCTTCGCGCGGAAACGCTGCGTGCCACGCGCTGGCACCCCATGCAGATTTCGCCGGAGCAAGGTGCATTCATGCAACTGCTGGTGCGGCTGATCGGCGCGAAGCAGACACTGGAGGTGGGCACGTTCACCGGCTACAGCGCCTTGGTTGTGGCGGAGGCGCTACCAGCCGATGGACGAGTCATTGCCTGCGACGTCTCCGAGGAATGGACCTCGATCGGCAAGCCGTTCTGGGAACGCGCCGGCGTCGCGGGCCGCATTGACCTCCGCCTGCGTCCGGCCACAGAAACCCTCGACGCGCTGATCGAGGAGGGCCGATCGGGTGAGTTCGACTTCGCCTTCATCGACGCCGACAAGGCCAACTACGACGCCTATTACGAACGCTGCCTGCGTCTCGTGCGCGTCGGTGGCGTCATCGGCATCGACAACGTGCTCTGGGGCGGTCGGGTCGTGAAGCGTGGAGCGAACGACGAGGACACCCAGGCGATCCGCGCCGTGAACGAAAAAGTGGCGGCCGACGAGCGGGTCGATGTGGCGATGCTGCCGATCGGTGATGGGTTGACGTTGGCGGTCAAGCGCTACGCGCCGTCGCGGGAGAAAACCGTGCCGTGAGGAAGTCAGGCTCCAATGCGAGCTGCACCACGTCACTTTGGACACAGCATGGCGCAAGGCACGAGGCCACACGTCCGTCGCATTGCCGCAACCGCGTGGGTTGCGGTGGTGCTGTGCGGGATGGTCGGTGCGTGGACGCTGCGTAAGGACCGCGACCCGGTCGGCCGGCAAGACCGCAACCCCCAAGGCTGGGCGGCGGCATACGAACGCGCGTTCGGGCACCTTGCGCGCCTGCCGCAGCCGCGCCCGTCGCGTGTTGAGCTTGCGCTCGATGTCTTCCCGGCGGAACAGCGCCTTCGCAGCCGCGGCAGCGTCGTTGTTCGCAACGAAACGCCGGTCAACATTCCGGAACTGCATCTTACGGCGCCGCGCCGATCGACTTCCATCACCTTTCGCGTGCCCGGCGAGATCATTGCCGCGCAAGAGCACCTGCCGCTCTACAGCTACCGCTTGCGCCGCCCGCTCGAGCCCGGCGAGACGTTGCGGCTCCGATTCCAGTTCGAGGTCGATCTTGCACGCACCGGCGCTGAGCGATTGGCGCTGCAGCCAAGCGAGTTCCTGCCCCACATCGGCTACGACCCGAGCCTGGAACTCGACAACGCAAGGATACGCCGCCGCCAGAACCTGCCCCTCGTCGATCGCCCCCGCGCTGACACGCCGAGCCTAGGTCACTTCCGCGCCACGTTGAGCACCGCGGCGCAACACGTCGCGGTCGCGCCCGGCACCCTAACCCGTCAATGGCGCGAGGACGGGCGCGCCTTCTACGAGTACGTGGCGGCAGAGGCGGGTCCGCTCGCAGACCTTTCCATTCAATCCACGCGGCAGGGCGCCTCCCGCCCTTAAGGCCCCCACATTGGCGGAAGGGACCTTGCAGGCGTTCCCTAGCCGTTGCTGTCAGGCAGCCCGGCCGCCGCCGCAACCTCCGGCAACTCCTCCCCCTCCGCACGCGCTACCAGTGCCGTAACCGTCAAGTCGCCGGTCACGTTTACCGCGGTGCGGCACATGTCGAGGATTCGGTCCACCGCCAGCACGAGGCCGATGGCTTCCACCGGCAGACCGACCACCGGCAGGATCAGCACGATGGCCACAAGGCTTGCGGCGGGGATGCCGGCGACGCCAATGGAGGTGAGGAGCGCCAGCAGCAGTACCAGAAGCTGCTGGCCGATGGTGAGGTCGATGCCCATCACCTGGGCGATGAAGATCACCACCACGCATTCATAGAGCGCCGTGCCGTCCATGTTGACGGTGGCGCCTAGAGGCAGCACGAAGCCCGTCACCCGGCGCGGCACCCCGGCGTCGGCGGCGCTGTTCAGGGTGACCGGCAGCGTTGCCGACGAGGATGCGGTGGAGAAGGCCGTGAGCTGCGCCGGCAGGAGCTTGCGGTAGTAGGCGAGCGGGTTGACCTGTCCGACGAAGCGCAGCAGCAGCGGCAGCCAGCCGAAGAAGTGGATGGCGAGCGCCAGCAGCACGGTGATGAAGAAGACTCCGAGCGCCACCAGCGGCGCGAAGCCGGAGACGATGAAGGTCTCTCCCACCAGCGCGAAGACGCCAAGCGGCGCGAAGCGCATGATCCACATGGTGATCATGATGGTGACTTCCTGCACGCCCTCCCAGAAGCTCTGCAGGGTCTCCCGCGCCTTGCCCGTGAGCCGCGACATGAAGTAGCCGAACACGGCGCCGACGAAGATCAGCGCCAGCAACTGCGTTTCTGCCGCCGCCTCGATGATGTTGGGCGGGATGGCGCGGGAGATGATGCCCACCAGGTCGCCGAACCCCCTTCCCTCCGCGCGCGCCAGTTGCGCGGTGGCGTCGGGCAGGGCGTTGCGCATGGCCTGGGCGCCTTCCACCGTTCCAGGCGAGATGAGATTGACGGCGATGAGGCCCGTGAAGATGGCGAAGATGCCCGTGATGACGTAGAAGCCCAGCGTCTTGCCGCCGACGCGACCGAAAGCGTCCTGGCCCGCCATGTTGGCGACGCCAACGATGATGGACGCGAGGATGATCGGCACGACGATCATCTTCAGCGCGTTGACGAACAGCCCACCGATGAAGTCCAGCGTCGCCACCAGTGCGCTGCCGAGCGCCGTGGCGCTGGCCTCGACACCGTCCGGCGCCGCCATCTGCACGATGCCGCCCACCAAGGCGGCCAGCAGCAGCGCGATGGCGATTTGCCAGTGCAACGCGATCCCGAACAGCTTCGGGATTTCTCGACTCCCCTCCATGACCCCCTCCGATCCCCACGGCTATGAGATTCGTGCCAAGCATCACACAATCTTGCGTCTGCCGTCTGCCCCGAGCGGGGACAAAAAAAGGCGCCCCGTGGGGCGCCCTTTTTCTCGCGAAGCTACATATGGCTACGCCTGGGCGAACTCCGGGTAGGCCTCGATGCCCGTCTCCGAAAAGTCCACACCGGCCATCTCGTCCTCTTCCGACACGCGGATGCCCACCGTCGCCTTGAGGATGCCCCAGACGATCAGCGAAGCGACGAACACCCAGACGAAGATGCCGACGATGCCGGTCAGTTGTCCGAGGATGGTGGCGTCCGCGTTGCTGAAGAGCACCGCGAGGATGCCCCAGATGCCGCAGGTGCCGTGG
>VXPR01000052.1 GCA_009839405.1 Gammaproteobacteria bacterium | reverse complement strand
CGCGTCGGCAGTTCGCTGGCGCGAACTGCCGGCCTTCGTGCTCGCGTTCGCTCGCAGCTACGGCTAGCGCGTACGAAAGTCGGCACGGACACGATCATAATGCGGCTCGCAGCTCGCCGTGGCCCGAACATGAATGACTCATCGCAAGTGATCCGGTGCCCGTGGGCCGAAGGCGACCCGCTCATGCAGGACTATCACGACAACGAGTGGGGCATTGCTGTGTGGGACGCCCACGCGCTGTTCGAGCGGTTGATTCTCGAAGGGATGCAGGCCGGGTTGAGTTGGCGCTTGGTGCTTGAGCGCCGCCCGGCGATGAGACGGGCCTTCTTTGGCTTCGATGCCGGGCGGCTTGCTCTTGCCAGCGAAGACGATCAGCGCCGCTGGTTGAATGACGCGAGTCTCATCCGCAACCGCGCCAAGATCGCGTCCGTGGTCACCAACGCCAGGGCGTACCTTGCGCTCGACGATCCGGTGGCGTACTTCTGGTCGTTCGTCGATGGCACGCCGATCCTCGGCGAGTGGCGCAAGGCCAGCGAGGTGCCGAGCCAAACGGGCGAGTCTCGAGCGATGTCGAAGGCGCTCAAGGCACGGGGCTTCAAGTTCGTGGGCCCGACCATCTGCTACGCGCTCATGCAAAGCGCAGGTCTCGTCAACGACCACCTACTCGATTGTCAGTTCCGCCAATAGGCCGGCGTCAGCAGCACCAGCAAGGTGAAGATCTCCAGCCGCCCGAGCAGCATTGCCACCACCAGCAGCCATTTGCCGGCGTCGGGAACCGAGCGGTAGTTGAGCGCCACTTCGCCGAGGCCGGGGCCCAGGTTGTTGAGATTCGCCGCCACCGCGGAGAATCCGGAAACGAAGTCGAGCTCCGAAACCGCGAGCAGCACGCACAGCAGGAACAGGAACGCGACCACATACACCGCAAAGAACCCCCACACCGCATCAACGATGCGATCCGGCACGAACTGCTGGCCGAGCTTGATGTGGAATACGCCGTTCGGGTGGATCAGCCGCCGCACCTCGCGTAGGCCCTGGCGGCAGATGAGCAGGACGCGGTATTGCTTGAGACCTCCGGCGGTGGAGCCGGCGCAGCCCCCGGCGAAGGCTGCAAACAACAGCAGCACCGGGGCGAGGGCGGGCCAGAGACTGAAATCAGCGGTGGTGAAGCCGGTGGTGGTGGCTACGGAAACCACTTGAAAGAGGCCCTCGCGAATGGGGTTGTCGCTGGCGCCCGGGTGCAGAAGCAGCGTGGCGATCACGGCGACGGCGACGGTGGCGAGCACCGCCAAGTAGAAGCGCAACTCCTCGTCGCGGGCGTAGAGGCGCAGGCTGCGTTGGGACATGGCCGCAAAGTGCAGCGCAAAGTTGACGCCCGAGAGCGTCATGAAGACGATCGCCACACCCTCGATCGCCACGCTGTCGAAATGTCCCAAGCTCGCGTCGTGGGTGGAAAATCCGCCGATGGCGACGGTGGAAAGGGCGTGGCAGACGGCATCGAAAAGCCCCATACCGGCCACCGCGTAGCAGGCGGCACAGATCGCCGTGAGGCCGATGTAGATGTACCAGAGCGTCTTGGCTGTCTCGGCAATGCGCGGCGTGAGCTTGGTGTCCTTGGCATAGCTTGGCGCCTCGCTGCGGTATAGCTGCATCCCGCCCACACCCAGCATCGGCAGCACGGCCACCGCCAGGACGATGATCCCCATGCCTCCTAGCCATTGCAGCAGATGTCGATACAGCAGGATCGAGCGCGGCATGTCGTCGAGGCCGATCAGCACGGTCGCGCCGGTGGTGGTGAGACCGGAAAGCGACTCGAAGGCAGCGTCGGTGAACGACACCACGGGGCTCGGCGCGAGCCAGAACGGCAGCGCACCCACGAGCCCGAGCCCGAGATAAAAAAGCACCGTCACCAGGAATCCGTCCCGGGCACGCAGTTCGCCGCGGCCCCTTCCCACAAGCCAAAGGGTGCCGCCGATGCCGATGCTGGCGACAAAGGCGACCAGGAAGGCGAACCAAGTCGGCTCCCCGAGCGGCACTGCCAGCGCGACCGGCACCAGCAGAAGCACGCTGAAGAGCATCAGCAGGACCCCGATCACGCGGGCAACGACCGCTGCGCGCTTCATCCGGTGCTCATTCGGCCAGCCCCCCTCCGAGAAAGGCCGAGGTCGGCCTTTCTCGACTCCCCCGCGAGGGGGGAGTGACGAGAAGGGACTCGTTTTCGGGGACTGCGGCTTGTTCGAGGGGTGTCACCGAATGTGTCAGTGGGAGGGGTGACGGGTGGCAGGAGGGGTCAGGGCCGGGTTGCGGAGGACGTTGGGGCGTTTCCTTTCCTGTCACTCCCCCCTTGCGGGGGAGTCGAAAGCGTCCTCGCTTTCGGAGGGGGGGCTTGGAGGACTGGCGGCCGATTCCTGCCCAAGGGGGATTGGAGGCTTGTCGGGCTGTTGGCGCGACGTGCATTGGTTCAAAAATAGCTGAGGCCAACGCCGAAGAGGTTCTCCACCGCGCGGCTGCGGCGGCGGTCAGCGAGAAAGACAATGACGGTGTCGCCGGTGGCTAGGCGGTGCTCGCTGTTGCCGCCGAGCAGCACCTCGCCCTCGTGCACTACGGCGCCGATGGTCGTGTCGGCCGGCAAGCGGATGCCGTTCACGGGGCGTCCCACCACCCGGCTGTAACGCGCCTCGCCCGTGACCGTCACCTCCATCGCCTCGGCGATGCCCCGCCGTAGTCGCTGCACGCTTTGGACGTGGCCGCGCCGAACGTGCGTGAGGATGGCGCTGGCGGTGGCGAGCTGAGGCGAGATGGCGATGTCCACTTCGGTGGCATGCACGAGGTCGGCATAGGCTGGCTTGGCGATCAGTGACATGGCCTGCTTGGCGCCAAGCCGCTTGGCTAGAAGCGCGGACATGATGTTGACTTCGTTGTCATTGGTGAGAGCGCAGAAAACATCGGTGCGCTCGATGTTCTCGTTCGCTAGAAGCTCGGCGTCGGTAGCGTCTCCGTGGATCACCAAGCCGTTGATCTGGCGGCTGATTTGCTCTGCGCGGTCGTGATCGAACTCGATCACCCGAACGGCGAGCCTAGCCTCGATGTTCTGCGCTAGCTGGAAGCCGATGTTGCCGCCGCCGGCGATGGTGATGCGCTTTAGCGGCGGCACCGGCCGCAGTTCCGCAAGCGTGAGGGCAATCTGGTCGCGCTCGCCCAGGAAGCAGATTTCGTCGCCCGGCTCCACCGTCGTCATGG
Source organism: Gammaproteobacteria bacterium (assembly GCA_009839405.1). Classification (GTDB taxonomy): domain Bacteria; phylum Pseudomonadota; class Gammaproteobacteria; order Pseudomonadales; family Azotimanducaceae; genus VXYL01. The sequence continues at coordinate 3,681 of VXPR01000052.1, read as the reverse complement.
GGTTCGGCAGGAACGGCTGGCCGCGGCGGAAGATGGCCGCTGGATGCACGCGCACACCAGGCAGCCGTTCGGACAGCGACGCGAGCGGCGTATCCACCAATCGGTCGCTGCGGTCGATGGCGACGGCCACGAGTTGCAGGCGACCATCGCAGAAATCGAGCACCTGCAACGCGCCGGGATGGTCGAGCAGTTGCTCGATTTGCTCGGTCACGAGCTTTTCCGGATTGACGATGACGTCGATGGGCATGTGGTCGGAGTCGAAGAACTCGCTGTCCCGCTTGGTTTCGTCGGAGCGCTGGGTGTAGGCCATGGCGCGGATGCGGGCGACCTTTTGGTGCGTTTGGAACAGCGAGTAGCACACTTGGCACGCCACCATGTTCACCTCGTCGCTGCTGGTAACGGCGATGAGCATGTCGGCGTCTTCGGCGCCGGCTTCTCGCAATACGTCGGGTTGCGAGGCGTGTCCGGTGACGGTTTGGATGTCGAGCCGGCCGCGGAGCTCTGTCAGGCGGCGTTCGTCCCGGTCCACCAAGGTGACATCGAACTCCTCGCTCGCGAGCTGCTCGGCGAGGGTGCTGCCGGTGCGGCCAGCGCCGAGAATGAGAATGTTCATGTGCTTTGACCCGGATTGCCCACCGACGCTGGCGCCGCCCGCTGACAGCGGCCAGCGCCCCGGGGAGGCAAGGCGAGGATGTTTCGGCGGCGTCGAAGCAACTGCTGGCTATGCATGTGCCTTCACCAAGCGGGCGAAGTAGAAGCCGTCGCCCTTGCCGGGCGCGGGAAGTGTCTGGCGACCGTGGCTGGTTGGCAAGCCCCAGGCGGCGTCGATGGCGAGAGCCTTGGCGGTCGATGTGCGGTCCAGGAAGGCGGCAACGACATCGTCGTTTTCCTCGGCCAGGATGGAGCAGGTGCAGTAGATGAGCGTACCGCCGGGGCGCAGCGTTGGCCACACGGCATCGAGCATCGTGCCTTGCTGTGTCGCGTGCGTGCGCACGTCGGCGGTGGTGCGGTGCAGCTTGATGTCTGGGCGACGGCGCAGGGTTCCGGTGCCGGAGCAGGGTGCATCGACGAGGATGCGGTCGAACGGTACGCCATCCCACCAATCCCGCTTGGTTGCATCCCCTTGCAGGAAGCGAACTTGATGGCCGAGCCGTTCTGCCTCCGTGCGGGCGAAGGCGAGTCGGGTTTCGTCGGAGTCGACGGCCGTCAGTTGGCACGACGGCGCCTGTTCGGCTAGATGGAATGCCTTGCCGCCGGGTGCCGCGCACGCGTCGAGGATTCGTTCGGCGGTCTGGGGCGCGACCAAATGAGCCGCGATTTGTGCGCTCTCGTCCTGAATGGAGACGAAGCCGTCGGCAAAGCGGGGCAGCGAGCGGCGCGGGGTCGGGCGGGCGAGGACCAGCGTCTCGCCGAAGGCGCCCGGGCGAGAGTCCATCTTGGCGGCATTCAGCAGTGCGGCGTATTCGGTCGTGGACACCTTGCGCACGTTGATCCTGAGGGCCATCGGTGCCCGACCGATGTTGGCGCTCATGATCTGCTCGGCTTTTTCGCCCCAGTCTTTCTCAATGCGCTCGATCAGCCAGGCTGGGTGATCGCCAGCGCCGGCGGGCGAGACGGAGGCGCCCGGCGGCGAACGCACGAGCGACCGCAAGACGGCGTTGACCAGTCCACTTGCCGAAGACTTGCCGAGCTTGCGGACGCCATCGACACAGCCTGACACCGCCGCATAGGGCTTCACCCGGGTATGCAGAAGCTGATACGCGCCCACCAGTAGGCCCGCCTCCACCTCGACGTCCTTGACTGGGCGCCGCAGACGTGGTCGCAGCGTTTCCGATAGCGACAGATAATGTCGCAAAGAGCCATGCACAAGCTCGAACACAAGGGCACGGTCCGGATGAGTGCGCGCTGGGTCGAGGGCGGTGTCAAGCGACCGCCCGCGCAGGACTCGGGCCACGGCGAGCATCGCTTCAAGGCGAGCATCGCGATGCACTCGATCAGAGCGTCTCTTGGTCGACATCGTTCACGACGTCAAAGGTCGCGTCAGGGGTGAAGATTGAGGGATAGCCTCGCGCGGCGTCCGCGACCGACAGCGGCGTGCCCTTGCCTCGATTGAGTTGCACGGTGGTGAGTTCGAGTTCGCCGCTCCCACAGGCGATTCGCCAGGAGTCGTCGTGCTGGACCAGGGTGCCGGGGGCGGCCTTGCCTGTGCTTGCATGTGTACGTGCGGAGAGGACTCTCATGCGGATGATCCGCCCGCGTGCGTCGGATTGCGTCGCGAATGCCGGCATGCGACCGGTCAATGCCTGCACCTGTCGGGCGATGGACCCGGCATCGCGGCGCCAGTCGATGACGGCGTCGGCGGGGGTGAGCTTTGGTGCCAGGGTGGCTTCGGCGTCGCACTGCGGCTCGGGCGTCGATTCCGGTAGCGCCGCAATGGTGTCGAGGAGTGCCTCGGCGCCGAGTTCAGCGAGTGCCGCAGTCACTTCCTCGCCGCCGGCGTCTTTGATGTCGAGCGAGCGCCGCGTGTAAACGGGGCCCGTGTCGAGGCCGGCGTCCATTTGCATGATGGAGACGCCGGTCACGCTGTCGCCGGCCATGATGGCTCGCTCCACGGGAGCGGCGCCGCGCCAGCGCGGCAGCAGGGAGGCGTGGACGTTGATGCAGCCGTGTGTCGGCGCGGCCAACACGGTGGGCGACAGCAGGAGGCCGTATGCGGCGACCACGAGGCAGTCGAGTTCGGCGAGGGCGTCGATTTCACTGTCGAGGCTGCTCGGAGTGCGCACGGGAATGCCGAGGGCGTTGGCCTCGCGACGTGCCGGGCATGGGGTCATCTTGCGTCCGCGGCCGGCGCGGCGGTCTGGCTGGGTGAAGGCGACGGCGACTTCGTGCGTCGAGGTTGCGAGCGCTCGCAGCACCGTGGCGGCGAAGTCGGGCGAGCCGGCGAAACCGAGCCGCCAGGTTTTTGCGGTGAGAGCAGGCTGCGCCAAGGGCCTGTTCCGAAGGTGTCAGCTTGCCTTGGGCAGCTTGGCGAGCTTCTTGCGGATGCGCTGGCGCTTGAGGTTCGAGAGGTAGTCGACGAAGAGCTTGCCTTCAAGGTGGTCGCACTCGTGCTGGATGCACAGTGCCAACAGGCCATCCGCCTCCTTCTCGAAGCTTTCGCCGTCGCGGCCCAGCGCCCGCACGCGGATGCGTTCGGCACGCTCTACCGTCTCGTAGAAGCCCGGCACGGAAAGGCAGCCCTCCTCGCGCTCCTGCATCCCCTCGGTGACTTCTATGACCGGATTCACCAAGGCCAGCGGCTGGTCGTGCTCGGCTGACACATCGACGACGATGATGCGTCGGTGCACGTTCACCTGACTTGCGGCAAGGCCGATGCCTGGCGCCGCGTACATCGTCTCGAGCATGTCGTCGATGAGCTGCCGCACCTTGTCGTCCACCCGTGCCACGGGCCGCGCCTTGGTGCGCAGACGCGGATCCGGGAAGGTGAGAATCGGTAGCTTCGCCATGGGGTTGGATGATACGACTGTGGGCGATTGGGTGCATCCTGAGGGCATGCGGCCCCCCCACCGAGAAAACGCGAGGACGCGTTTTCTCGACTCCCCCGCGAGGGGGGGGGGCGGGGCGGGGGGGCGCCCCCCACACCCCCCCCCGGGGGGGGGGGGGCGCGGCCGCACCCCCCCC
>VXPR01000296.1 GCA_009839405.1 Gammaproteobacteria bacterium | reverse complement strand
GGCCCCACCCTCCGTCACTCCCCCTTCGAGGGGGAGTCGAGAAATCGACCTCGATTTCTCGCTGGGGGGAGGGTTCTCAGCTCCGGCGCCAGCGCCGTTTTCTGCGGCGCAGCCGCCCGGCCCTGCTACAATCCCATTCCGCCTAGGCGATGGCGGGCGGCCAGTCGTGGCCGTGGGGCCGCAACCGGCAAAACCGAGCCCATCCATGTCCGATACATCCGAACGCACGGGCGATGCCATCGACACGCTGGTTTCCAGCGAGTACGCGGCAGGATTCGTCACCGACATCGACACCGAGACCTTCCCACCAGGTCTCGACGAGAGCGTCGTGCGCGCGATTTCCGCGAAGAAGGAAGAGCCGGCGTGGATGACCGAGTGGCGGCTTGAGGCCTACCGCGGCTGGCGCGCCATGACGCCCCCGCGCTGGGCGCACGTGCATTTCCCCGAGATCGATTTCGAGAGCATCTCCTACTTCGCCGCGCCGCGCGGCGACAAACCCGCAAGCCTCGACGAGGTGGACCCTGAACTCCTCAGAACCTACGACCGCCTCGGTATCCCGCTGCACGAGCAGGCGATGCTGGCCGGTGTGGAGGGCGCGGGCCGCACCCCGGTGGCCGTGGACGCCGTGTTCGACAGCGTCTCCATCGCCACCACGTTCAAGGAGCAACTCAAGGACGCTGGCGTCGTGTTCTGCTCGATGGCGGAGGCGGTGCGCGAGCATCCAGAGCTTGTGCAGCGCTATCTCGGCACCGTTGTGCCGCGCTCGGACAACTTCTACGCCGCCCTCAACTCGGCGGTGTTCAGCGACGGCTCCTTCGTCTACGTCCCCAAGGGCACGCGCTGCCCCATGGAGCTGTCCACCTATTTCCGCATCAACGCCGAAAACACAGGCCAGTTCGAGCGCACTCTCATCATCGCCGACGAGGGCGCTTCGGTGAGCTATCTCGAAGGCTGCACGGCGCCCATGCGCGACGAAAACCAGCTTCACGCCGCCGTGGTGGAACTCGTGGCCCTTGGCGATGCCGACATCAAGTACTCCACCGTGCAGAACTGGTATCCCGGCGACGACGAAGGCCGCGGCGGCATCTACAACTTCGTCACCAAGCGCGGCGCCTGTCTCGGTGCGCGCTCGAAGATCAGTTGGACCCAGGTCGAAACCGGCTCCGCCATCACCTGGAAGTACCCGAGCGTGGTCTTGCGCGGCGAGGGCTCGGTGGGGGAGTTCTACTCGGTGGCGCTCACCAACAACCTGCAGCAGGCCGACACCGGCACCAAGATGATCCATATGGCGCCGAACACCAAGAGCACCATCATCTCCAAGGGCATCAGCGCCGGCCGCAGCCAAAACACCTATCGGGGCCTCGTCCGCACGGCGCCGAACGCCCACGGCGCGCGTAACTACACCCAATGCGACTCGCTCCTGATCGGCGATGAGTGCGGCGCCCATACCTTCCCCTACATCGAGTCGCGACAGCCTTCGGCGGTGGTGGAGCACGAGGCCACCACCTCCAAGGTGAGCGACGACCAGCTCTTCCTCTGCCGCCAGCGCGGCATCGATGCCGAGAAGGCGGTGGCGATGATCGTCGGCGGCTTCTGCAAGGATGTCTTCCGCGAACTGCCGATGGAGTTCGCGGTGGAGGCCGGCAAGCTGCTCGAAGTGAGCCTCGAAGGCGCCGTGGGCTGATGCCGCTGCTCGACATCGAAGACCTCCACGTGCAGGTGGAGGATCAAGTGATTCTTGGCGGCGTGCATCTCACCGTGGCGCCGGGCGAGGTTCACGCCGTGATGGGGCCGAACGGCTCCGGCAAGAGCACGCTGGCGAACGTGGTGGCTGGCCGGCCAGGCTACGAGGTGCTGCGCGGCACGGTGCGCCTCGCCGGCGAGGACATCACCCATGCGAGCCCCGAAGAGCGCGCGTTGCTCGGGCTCTTCCTCGCCTTCCAGTACCCCATCGAGATTCCCGGCGTTAGCAACATGGAGTTCCTCAAGGCCGCCATCGACAGCCACGCCTTGGCCCGCGGCGAGGGCGCGCCTTCCGCCGCCGCCTTCATCCGCCGCGCTCGGGCGACCGCCGAGCGGCTGGGGCTAGACGCCGGCTTTCTCAAGCGCGGCGTCAACGAGGGCTTTTCCGGCGGCGAGAAGAAGCGCAACGAAATCCTGCAGATGCTGCTGCTCGAACCGCGCATCGCCATTCTCGACGAGACCGACTCCGGGCTCGACGTCGATGCCATGCAGGTGGTGGCGGCCGGAGTCAACGACTTCCGCGACAACGGCAACGCGGTGGTGTTGGTGACCCACTATCAGCGTTTGCTCGACTACATCGTCCCGGATCACGTCCACGTGCTGGCCGGCGGCAACATCATCCGCTCCGGCGACCGCTCCTTGGCGCAGACGCTCGATCGCGACGGCTATGGCTGGATCGAGGATGCCTGCTAGCGCTCAGGGCCCGCAAGCGGTCGAGGCACTTTACGCGAGGCTGCTTGGCAAGGGCACGGTTTCCTATGCCCCCGCAATTGACCGCGATGCCGCGCGCACTCGCATCGCCGCCGATGGCTTGCCGGTGGCTCGTGCGGAAGCGTGGAAATACAGCAACGTGGGGAAGTGGTATCAGGCGGCACTGGAGCCGGTGCAAGCCCCAGGCGTCCGCGAGACTTGCGTCCCGGGTGGCGTGGATCTGCATCGATTCGACGACCCCGCCGCCGCGCCGCTCCTGACGAAGCACCTCGGCACCGCCATCGACCTCGCTCGTCATCCGCTCGCCGCCGTCAATCGCATCCTGCTCGGCAGCGGCGTGGTGGTGCGGGTGCCGGCAGGATGCCGAATCGACGAGCCGGTGAACGTGGACGACATCGGCGCGGCCTACGAGCACATCCTCCTCATCGTCGAACCCGGCGCGGAACTAGCGCTGGTGGAGACACCGATCGCCGCCACCCATCGCGTCGTCGAGTGCATCGTCGCCGAAGGGGCAAGGCTCACGCATCGTCGTGTCCAGCCGCGGGGACAAGCCCCGCAGTGCGGCCTGATCGCGGCCAAAGTTGAGCAGCAAGCTCACTATTCGCTTTGGCTCGCCGCCCGCGGCACCGAACTTCGCCGCAACGACATCCACATTGCGCTCGCTGGTCGAGGTGCCGAAACGCACCTGCACGGCGCCTGGCGCTTGGGCGAGCGCGAACATCTCGACAATCAGGTGACGGTGGACCACCTCGCCCCGGACTGCTTGAGCCGCCAGACCTTCCGCGGCGTCGTCGGAGGTCGCGCCCGCGCCGTGCTCAACGGGCGCATCCACATCGCCGCCGGCGCGCAGGCGAGTGACGCTTCGCTCACCACCAAGAGCCTGCTCGAAAGCACGGATGCCGAGGTGTACGCGAAGCCGGAACTGGAGATCTACGCTAACGACGTGCGCTGCTCCCACGGTGCCACGGTGGGCGCGCTGGACGAGGCCATGCTGTTCTACTGCGAGTCCCGTGGCATCGACCGCGACGCCGCTCGCGGCCTGCTGCTGCGCGGCTTCCTGCGCGAGGCCATTGTCGGGGAAGAGGCCATAGGCGTTCTGGCAGCAGGATTTTCCGGTGCGGACGGGTCCCTCGGGGCCACCCTCGCAGGGGACGTAGCGAGCGCTGGTGGCGAAGTGCAATGACTCAGGCCCCCGACATCGCCGCCTTGAGGCACGACTTCCCACTCATTGCCAATCGGCCGGATCTGGTCTATCTCGACAGCGCCGCCACCACGCAAAAGCCACAAGCGGTGCTCGATGCCATCGCCGAGCACTATCGCAGCGCCAATGCCAATGTCCATCGCGCCGCCCATGCCTTGAGCGGTGCCGCCACCGAGGCATTCGAGGCCGCCCGCAGCACCGTGGCGCAGCGCATTCACGCCGAGTCTGCCAACGAGATCGTTTGGACCAAGGGCACCACCGAGGCGATCAATCTGGTGGCTGCGTCCTATGCACCCACCGTGCTTGGCCCGGGCGACAACGTGGTCATCACCCGCATGGAGCACCACTCCAACATCGTCCCGTGGCAAGTGGCCTGCGAGCGCACCGGCGCGGAACTGAAGGCCGTGGACGTGTCCATGCACGGCATCGACCAGGACGACCTCGCCGCCAAGGTGGACGAGCGCACCCGCATCGTCGCCGTGGTGCACGTCTCCAACGTCCTCGGCGTCGTCAACGACATCCCGGCCATCGCCCGGCTTGCCCGCAAGGTCGGTGCCGCCGTGGTGGTGGACGGTGCCCAGGCCATGGCGCATCTCGACGTGGACGTGGCGGCGCTCGGCTGCGACTTCTATGCCTTTTCGGCGCACAAGATGTATGGGCCCACCGGCATCGGTGCGCTGTGGGGTCGCGAGCACCTGCTCGAGCGGATGCCGCCCTGGCAGACCGGCGGCGAGATGATCGAGGAGGTGCGGATCGAACGCACCAGCTACGCCGGCCTGCCGTTCCGCTTCGAAGCCGGCACGCCCAACATCGCTGGCGCCGTCGGTTTCGCCGCAGCGGCGGACTATCTCGACGGCCTTAACGGCGCCGAGGTGCGAACGCACGAGACGGAACTCGTGCAGTTGGCGGAGTCGGGACTGCGCCAGGTGGAGGGTCTCGAAATCATCGGCCCGGACGCCGCCAAAGGCCCCGTGGTGTCCTTTGCGATCGAGGACGCGCATCCGCAGGACATCGGCACGCTGCTCGATCAGCAGGGCATCGCCGTGCGCACCGGCCACCATTGCGCCATGCCGCTCATGGAAGCCTTGGGCCTCCCCGGCACCGTGCGCGCCTCCTTCGCTCTGTATAATTCCCCGGGCGACGTGGAACGATTCGTGCAGGCGGTGCGCAAGGCAAGGGAGTTCCTCTGACGCCGACCTCAAGCACCCCGCATCGACGCTACCGCGTGCCGCTTGCGGCAAAAGCTCTTCAGGAGGCTCCAAAATGGGCGCCGACGTTTACGACCCGGAAACCATCTCCATCACGCCGGCGGCGGAGGCGCACGTGCGGCGGCAGCTTCTGCGCCACGGCGCCGACGCCTTGATCCTCGGCATCAGCGAGAGCGGCTGCAACGGCTACATGTACGAGCTCGAATGGCTCGGCAAGCGCGTCGAAGACGCGACCGGGCTCAAGCGCTTCGACTTCGGCGGCGTGACGATTTGCGTCGCCGACGAGCATTGGGCGCTGGTGCGGGGTACCGAGATCGACTACGTCACCGAGGGGCTCAACTCGGCGCTGCGCTTCAACAATCCCAATGCCGTGAGCGAGTGCGGCTGCGGCGAGAGCTTCGCCATCAAATGAGGGCGCGTTAGCGTCGACCGAGATGTCCAACGAATCCGTGACTACAAGCGGCTTGCCCTTGGACGGCCTCCACATGGAGCGACGCGTGGTGGCCCTCACCCGCACCACGGAGGCGCGGCTGGTGCCCACCGGCACGCCGGTGACGATTCCCGGCGGCGTCTTCGTCACGCTCACGCAGTCCCTCGGCACGGCCTACACGGTGGTCTGGGGCGGCAACATGGCGCGCATCGACGGCGAGAACGCCGACGCGCTCGGCTTCGAGCCGGTGATGCCGGCATGGACGGCGCCAGCCGACGGCAGCGTCAGCGAGGCGCAGGTTCGGGAGGCGCTGGCCACCGTCCACGACCCGGAAATCCCCGTCAACATCGTCGATCTGGGCCTCATCTATCGCTGCGAGGTGGACGGCGGCAGGGTCGACATCGACATGACCCTCACCGCCCCAGGCTGCGGCATGGGCCCCGTGCTGGTGCAGGATGTGGAGCGGATGGTTGCGAGGGTGCCGTTCGTCACCGAAGTGACCGTGAATCTCGTCTTCGACCCGCCTTGGAGTCGGGACATGATGACCGAGGAGGCTCAGCTTGAACTGGGCCTCTATTGAGCCAACGGCGCGCTCGTCCGTGCCAGCTACCCCCCTCGACGACATCCGCATGGCGTTTGAGCTCTTCGACGCCTGGGAGGACACCTACCGCTTCGTCATCGACCTCGGCCAGGAGGTGGCCGAGATGCCGCCAGGGCAGCGGACCCCGACAGCGCTGGTGCGTGGCTGCCAGAGTCAGGTCTGGCTGTACGCTCACCGCGATGACCGCTCCGGCAACCTCCGCTTCGACATCGACAGCGATGCCCACATCGTGCGTGGCCTGATCGCCATCCTGCTGGCCGTCTACGACGACCACTCGCCAGCCGAGATCGTCGCCTTCGACATCGAGGGGCTGTTCGACGAACTGGGCCTTCTCAGCCACCTGAGCCCCACCAGGGGCAATGGCCTCAGGGTAATCGTGCAGCGCATCCGCGCTGTTGCCCGAGCCTCGGGGGATGGTCCCAGCACGCCGAAGTGACATAGGCGAAAAACACGCAATTGAGCCGCTAAAACCCGCGAAAGTCACGTCAACGGGTGCGCTCAGACACCGACTCTGCTAGAGTGCGCGCCGGGTTTGTGAAAGTAGCCTTTGAGTCGTGCCAGCATAAGCGCACAGCGCGAAATCTCCAATTGGTACGGATTGCGCAACCGCCATAACGGCGGGTGCGTCGGGGGAAGATCAGTCGCATCCGATGGGCGCAGCAATGCGTTGCTGGCTGCCCATTGCGGGAGGGAGGACGACCATGAGTCGCGCACAGAAGAACCGCGTTACGCAATCCAACATCGAAATTCGCAAGGGCCTAGAGCGCGACCTCGCCGCTTTCCTCGCTTCCGGCAAGAAAATCGAGCACGTCCCCATGGGCGTCAGCGGCCAGGACAAGCTGGGCCGCAGCAAGAACATCGTCATCTCCCGCCGCCGCAAGACCACCGCCAAAGCAAGTTAACTGCACCCCTCGCGCTGAAGGCCCCTCTAGCGAGGGGGGAAGCCCGTGCCCGCGCACCCTTGCGGGCGCGTTGGAGGTTCCGCTAGGAGGCTGCGCCGGAGTTGAGAACACTCCACTCCTGCGAGAAGCCCCCCCTCCGAAAAGCGAGGCGCTTTTCGACTCCCCCGCAAG
>VXPR01000183.1 GCA_009839405.1 Gammaproteobacteria bacterium | reverse complement strand
GCGCGTTGGCAGTTCGCTTGCGCGAACTGCTGTGCTTCGACGAACTCCTCGGTGCTTTCAAGACGGGCGGGGACAAGCCCGTCCCCTACGAGGAAATCCGCCCACGATCATCGCGTTGCGCGATCTGTTCCATGCAAGTCAAGAGGAACAGAACTCCCCAAGCGCCGCTGCACCTGACCCTCCAACGCCACGAGCGCTTCCTGATATACCTGCTCTACCCAGGCCGGGTCCCAGAACCAAACGCCGATGCCACGATACTCTTCGTGTTGCGTCACCCGCGTGCCGCCGGCCGTTGGCTCAAGCCGCCAAGTGTGATTGAACGTAAGGACCCCTCGCATCCCGCCGAACTGATTGATCTCTCGTTCGTGGATGACCCGCTTGACCCGCGCATCCACCTCCGTGGTAGCCCCATCCGCCGTCTTCATCTGATAGTGCATGGTGCCCTCCTCTTCATAGCGCCCCGTAGCACGGACAAAGATCGGATTCCATTCACCATAGCTTGCGGTGTCGGTCAGCACCGCCCAGATCGCCTTCGGCGAGCCGGCGACGATCCGTTCGGCATGTACCGACTTCCTGCCAGTCAAACCGGCCAAAACCACGGCAGCGACGACCACAAGCACGCCAACGGACCACTTCACCATCGCCCCTCCTTCCCATTGCCAAGTGTTCCTTTGACTTGTGCCGCTTGGCATCGTCCACCCGTACGCTTGCACAACAGCAGCACGTGCGCCCTACGCTTCGCTGGTTTCGTCTTGCAACGGCGCCAAGGCTTCCACCTCCAGTTGCAGGGTTTCGATGTCTTGGTAGTCGTTGATGCTGAGGCGATAGATGGCGCGGATGCGGCGGGATTTGACGCGAGTCTGATTGAAGGCGATGGCGTCCACCACTCGCTCGCCCGCCTTGAGCGCAAGTTTCAGGTGGGAAGTGCCGACCACGCGCTGGGCGACGATGTCGAAGTCGCCATGGAAGGTGGGCTCTTCGAAGGCCTGGCCCCAAGGGCCATGGCGCTCGATCAGGCGGGCGCTCTCGAGGTCAAGGTCTGTTGGCTGCAGTTCGCCGTCCGTGAAGATGTCGCCGGCCAGGTCGCGTTCGGTCACCCGCGCCGCAACCGCATGCTCGAAGGCGTTGCGGAAGCGCTCGAGCTGGATCCGGTGCAACGACAGACCGGCCGCCATCGCATGGCCGCCGAACCTGCCTACGAGGCCGGGGAAGCGGGCAGCAACATCAGCGATGGCATCGCGGATGTGCAGGCCCGGGATGGAGCGGGCCGAGCCCTTGATCTCGTCCGGAGCGGCACCGCCGGCGTCAGCAAAGGCGATCACCGGGCGGTGGTAGCGCTCTCGCATGCGACCGGCGACGATGCCGACGACGCCTTGGTGCCAGCTTTCGTGATACACGCAGATCGAAGCTCGCCCCTCCGACTGCTCCTCGATGAGCAACTGTGCGCCTTCGTTCATGTCCGCCTCAATGGTGCGGCGTTCGCGGTTCAGCGCGTCGAGACGTCCCGCCAGTTCATGGGCGCGCACCTCGTCGCCGGTGAGTAGGCAAGCGATTCCGGTGCTCATGTCGTCCAGGCGGCCGGCGGCGTTCAGGCGCGGCGCCACCGCGAAGCCGAGGTCCTGCGCACTCAGCCGAGCGAGCGAGCGGCGAGAGGCCTGCACCAAGGCGCGGATGCCCACGCGCGAGCGCCCCGCGCGCATTCGTCGGATGCCTTGGTGAACGAGGATGCGGTTGTTGCGATCGAGCGGCACTACGTCCGCCACCGTGCCGAGCGCCACGAGGTCAAGCCACTCGGCCATGTTCGGCACCGGCAGGGATCGTTCCTCGAAGTGTCCCGCTGCCACGAGCCGTGCGCGCAACGCCGCCATCACGTACCAGGCGACGCCCACACCGGCAAGGGCGCGGCTTGGGAACTCGCTGTCAATCAGGTTCGGGTTGACGATGGCGTGGGCAGCCGGCAGTTCGTCGCCCGGCAGATGGTGATCGGTGACGATCACATCGATGCCTTCGTCCCGCGCCAGCTTTACGCCTTCGATGCTGGCAACGCCGTTGTCCACGGTCACGATCACCTTCGGGTTGCGTGCAAACGCCACCCGCACCAGTTCCGGCGTCAGGCCATAGCCGTACTCGAAGCGGTTTGGCACGAGGTAGTCCACCTCGGTCGCACCGAATGCGTAAAGGGCCGAGACGCACACGGCGGAGGCGGTGGCACCATCGGCATCGAAGTCGCCGACGATGAGGATCCGTTCGTTGCGTTGGAGCGCGGTTTCGAGGCGGACAGCCGCTTCGTCGATTCCCGGTAGCGCATCCGGCGGATGCAGGTCACTCAAGGGCAGATTCAGTTCACCACGCCCCGCCACGCCCCTGCTTGCAAGAGTGCGCGTCAGAAACGCTGGCAGGCCAAGCGGCGGGGGCTCAGCCGGTACCGCCCGCAAGCGAATGCTGCGCGCTCGCGCTCCCGCGGCGAACGACACTTCGTCCGTCACGGGCGGGGCGGCAAGCGCTTCCGGGTCAGGGTCGTCCGAAGCGGGTGCCGCAAGCGACGTCATGCGTCGCCTTGCATGCCCAAGGCGTCTGGGTGCACCACCCGGAAGTGCGTAACGCCGGCGGTTACGCCTTCGACTCTCTCGATCGCCTTGACCGCGTCGTCGATCACGTCCTGCGCCACATGGTCGGTGAGGATGACGATGGGCACCCATGGCGCCTCGCCTGGGTGGATGTCCTGCGGGCGCTGGATCACCCCTTCGATGGAGATGCCATGCTCGCCTAGCACCTCCGCGACATGCGCGAAAACACCGGGCTGATCCACCGCGGGAATCTTGAGATACCAAGGGCAGCGCACGGCCCGAATGCCGAGGGCCGGAAGCCGACGCGACGCCGGCTTCGGTATCGGCAGCGTTCCGCGCGCCACCTCGATGAGGTCTGCCACCACGGCAGAAGCCGTCGCCATCCCGCCGGCACCCGGTCCCACGTGCAGCGTACCGCCGACCGCGCTGCCATGCACCATCACGGCGTTCATCACGTCATCCACCTTGGCGAGCAGCACGTCGTTTGGCACCAGCGCCGGATGCACCCGTGCCTCAAGTCCGCCAGCGGCGACGCGGGCCAGCCCCAAATGGCGAATGGTGAAGCCGAGTTCGTCGGCATAGGCGATGTCCTCGCTGTCCACGCCACGGATGCCTTCGGCATGAACTCCGTCGATGTCGATGCCCGTATCGAAGGCCAAGGCGGCGAGGATGGCGAGCTTCTGGGCGGCGTCGATGCCTTCGACATCGAAAGTGGGATCGGCCTCGGCATAGCCTAGGCGCTGGGCGTCGGCGAGGGCATCGGCAAAGCCCTGTCCCGCCACCGCCATCTGCGTGAGGATGTAGTTGCAGGTGCCGTTGACGATGCCGGCGATCCAGCCGATGTCGTTGGCGGCGAGCCCGTCGCGCAGCGCGTTGATGATGGGAATGCCGCCAGCCACCGAGGCTTCGAAGCCGAGCGGTGCGCCCTGACGTTGCGCCAGCGCGAACAGTTCATCCCCGCAGGCTGCGAGCAGCGCCTTGTTCGCGGTGACGACGCCCTGCCCGGCGCCAAGAGCGGATGCAACCAAGTCCCGCGCCGTGGTGTCGCCGCCGATGAGCTCCACCACTACATCCACGTCGTTGCCGACGAGGGAGCCGAGGTCTGTCGAGAACGGAGCCCCACCGATGTCCACGTCAGGCTTGGGCGTGCGGCTAGCGACCCGTTTGAGCTCGATCGGCCGTCCAGCGCGGCGAGCGATGCCCTCTGCCGCGTCACCGACTAGCAGCGAGGCAACCGATTGTCCCACTGTGCCGAGCCCTGCCAAACCCACCCGCAACGGGCTTAACCCTGCGGTCGCACTCAAGGCGAGAGCTCCAGCAGCTCGGCCAGTTCCTCCGCGGCGACGAGCCCCGGCACCATCGACCCGTCCGGCAGCACCATCGACGGGGTTCCAGTGACGCCGGAAGCGACACCCATTTCGTAGTGCCGCGCAACCGGGTTCTCGCACGTGCGCTTCGGTATCTCTTCGCCGGCCTTGAGCGCCGTGATGGCAGATTCGCGGTCGTCCGCACACCACGCCGATACCATGCGATCCCAAGTCTCGGACTCCTCGCCGCCGCGTGGGTAGGCGAGGTAGCGAATCTCGATGCCGCGGTCGTGATAGTCCGCCATCGACTGATGCAGCATCTGGCAATAGCCGCAGTCCACGTCGGTGAAGACGTTCACGGACGCCACGGCGCCGCCGGGCGGCGTGAAGGTCACGGCATCGTCTTCGGGAAGCGCCTCGATCATGTCCGCGCGCCGGCGAGTGCGACGTTCCTCGTCGACGTTGCGAAGGGCGTCGGCGTCGATGCGGTACATGTCGCCGGCGATCAGGTAACGCCCATCGGCAGTGATGTAGAACGACTCGGCACCGATCTCCACCCGATACAGACCCTCCGCCGGAGCCGATCGCACGGCGGTGAAGTCGAGCTCCGGGCGCAGCGTTCGAAGATGCTCAAGGGGGTCGACGACCTCGCTCTCGACGACCTTGTCCTCGGTCTCTTGCGCGAAGGCAAGCCCGGTCAGGGTCAGGAGGGCAAAAAGCGCAGCGGTTGCCGCGTGCCGCGTTGTTTGCTTCATGGCCAAGAATGAACCTCGTTTCTGGCGCCTGCGCGCCTCACGCCGTGGAAGGGCCGCGAAAGCCGACATTCTACGGCGCAAGGCGGCCGAAGGTGGAACCGAGATCAGCGCAACTGCCAAACACCGGCGACACATGCACTGCCGTCCCGCGTCCGGAGGAGTTGCCTTCCCGGTCCTACGCTTCGCTTTCCTCGAGACCTCAAACTTCGCGCTCGTCGGGCACGTCATCCTCGCGGATGGTGCTCAGCATGCAGCTCCTTCAGCCGCGCTCGCGCCACATGCGTATAGATCTGCGTGGTGGAGAGGTCGGCGTGGCCGAGCATCAGTTGCACCACGCGCAGGTCCGCGCCGTGGTTGACCAGATGCGTCGCGAAGGCGTGACGAAGGATGTGCGGCGAGATGCTGCGGTCGATCCCGGCGACGGCAGCGTGACGCTTGACCGCGTGCCAGAACGTCTGTCGGGTCATCATGACGCCGCGATTGCTTGGGAAAAGCACGTCGGAAGCACGGCCCCGCAGCAGCGCCGGACGGGCGAGGGCCAGATACTGCCGCAGCCAGTCCAGCGCCACTTCGCCCACCGGCGTCAGGCGCTCGCGACCACCCTTGCCGATCACCTGCACCGTGCCGCGACGGTCGCTGAAAGACGACAGCGTGAGGCCGACAAGCTCGGAGACCCTGAGGCCCGTCGCGTAGAGCGTCTCCAGCATGGTGCGGTCGCGAAAACCGATGGGGTTGCCCATGGGATCGGAACTGTCGGGTGCATTCAGGAGTCGCTCCACTTCCGCTTCCGACAGCGTTGCCGGCAGCGGGCGACCAAGGCGGGGCCGGTCCAAGTTGGCACTTGGATCGCGCTCGAGCACGCCATCCTCTACCAGCTTGCGATAGAAGCCACGCACCGCAGAGAGGAAGCGGGAAATGGAACGAGCCGAGTGGCCAGCTTCCAGACGCGAGGCCATGTAGTCGCGCAAGTCCGCCTCCGAGGCTTCGGCCGGGTCCCGTTCCAGCCATGCCTGCAGGCCCTCGAGATCCTGGCGGTAGGCGCTAAGCGTGGCGCGGCCAAGGCCGCGTTCGAGCCAGAGCGAGTCAAGGTGCCGGTCAATCGAGCCCGTCGACACGGCGGCGCCATCCTTGAGACGACATTGGCAAGGGCCCCTCGCAGGCGAGGTGCCCAGTGTACCGGTTGCGGATTGCCGCGCCGCGGCTGCGCCTGGCGGTCAGCCGGTCTCGTGCCGTTTCGCGTGAACAAGGAAGCTCGGCGTGAAGATGCGCCGCTTGCCCGCTTCGACCAGCGCGTCCGCAGCGACGTTCAGGAACCGGGCGGTCTCGGACGTGCCGCGCGGAAGCACGCGCACGTTCTCGAGCATCCGGGTGACGAAGGCGGTCAGCGCACGGCCCGCCGGAATGCGCGCCAACGACGACAGCGACAGGTCCCGGCCCTCGAGGGCCATGTACCAAGGCGTTTCGGGGTTGCCCAACTCCTCCTGCTGGTCGAGGGCGTCAATGACTTCAAAGCCCGCGCTCTTCATCGCCGCCAGATACTCCGCGCACGTCGGTAGGTCTGGCGTGGCGTTGGTCTTCTCGATGCGCGCCCGGAGGTCGCCGTGCACGGGATCCGCCGCGTCGAAGCGATCCGTGAGGCACCAGTCGACGATGGCAGCCTCCCCGCCGGGTTTCAGCAGGCGGTGCAGTTCGCGAAAGGCCCGCTCCTTGTCCGGCGCATGGCAGATCGCCTCGAACGAGTACATGGCATCGAAGGTGCCCTCGGGCAGGGGAACGTCCATGTAGTCCGCGTACAGGAAGTCGCAGGTACTCTCGAGTCCCGCCCGACGGGCGCGCAGCCTGCCGCGCTCGACCTGGCGCGTGTTGAAGTTGATGCCCGTGATGGAGGTGCCCGTCGCTGCGGCAATGTTGACGAGGGGGCCACCAACGCCGCACCCGACATCCGCGACGCGCATGCCCGGCCGCAGCCGCAGGAGCCTCCCAACCGCTACGTCGTGACGCCGCTGGGACGCCTGCAGGTTCTCTCCCGGACGCCTCGGCGAGAAATGGAACGTTGCGCCCCAGCCGAACTCGTAAAAGCGCGTGACGACATCGTAGAAGCGGCTGACGAGTCTGGTCTGCTCGCGGACCCGGTACGGATCGTCATGCGGCCGCTCGCGGACTTCGTCTCCGAGTCGATGGAAGTCTGCGAGTGCGTTGTGCAGCCGATCTTGAGCCATCTGGACCCTCCTGTTCCTGACGGCGGCGTGCGGACGGCCAGCCCAAGCCGTCCTACAGGCTGCTAGCGCCACAAGAACCGTTGCCTTCGGACAACGCTTCTTGCCCCAGCCCAAGCCGTC
>VXPR01000200.1 GCA_009839405.1 Gammaproteobacteria bacterium | reverse complement strand
ATGACCGGCTCATTCGCACCGAGCTCACGGAGGAAAACACGGCCAGAGTCATCGTGCGCATGACGGCCGGCGGCCCGACGGGGCGTCAGTTGGCGACCCGCTTGGGGCCGGAACTCGAAGGCATGGAAGGCACCGACATTACCTGGGAGGTGGAAGGCTCTGCGCTCGCGGACGCCTTGGGTGGGGGCGGGCCGCCGATCACGGTGGAGGTCTCCGGCAACGCCATCACCGAGCTTCGGCGTGCCGCCGGCCGCGTCAAGGAGCGATTGGACGCAACGCCGCAAGTGTGGAACGCCAGGTCGTCGTTTGAGGGCGGGCCGCCGGAGCTTCGGCTCACCTTGGACCGCGCCCTCGCCGACGCCTACGGGATTGATCTCACCACCCTGTCGCGGGTAGTCGAGTCAAGCCTCGACGGCCGCATCGCGACTACGCTTACCCAGGGAGACGAGGAACATCCGGTCACGATCCGCCTGCCGACGCCGCGCCGGGATGCCCTCAGCGATGTGGTCTTCCGCGCCGCAGATGGCCGCCAGATCGCCCTCGGCTCGGTGGCGCAATTCAACGAAGTGGAAGGTGCGCGGGAGATCTTCCGCCGCGATCAACGCCGCACGGCAGAGGTGACCGCCCAGGTGGCAGACGGGTTTTCGCAGCCCGAAGCCGTGGCGGCGGTACGTGCCGCGCTCGCCGCTGCGCCGTTGCCGCCCGGCATCACCACGACGCTGCGCGGCGACGAGGAAGAGCGCGCCCGCACCTTTGGCGAATTGCAGCTGGCCGGCGTGCTGGCTCTGGTGCTGGTGCTGATGGTGCTGGCGAGCGCATTCGAGTCTCTCAAGCATCCCATTACCGTGCTGGCGTCCATTCCCCTTGCGCTGATCGGCGTGGCGGTGGTGCTGGTGCCGATGGCCGCTCCCTTGGGGGTGATGGCGATGCTGGGGCTGATCGTCCTGGCCGGCGTGGCGGTGAACGACGCGGTGCTGCTGCTGGCCACCGCACGGCAACTCATGGCGGATGGCATCGAACGCAAGCTGGCCTTGGCCCTGGCATCTGGGGTGCGCCTAAGACCCATCGTGATGACCACCCTCACTACGGCGCTGGCGCTAACTCCCCTCGTGTTCGGCACCGGCGAAGGGGCGGAGCTTCGTGCGCCCATGGCGCTGACCATCATCGGCGGCATCATTGCCTCCACCGTGGGCTCGCTGCTGGTGCTGCCTTGCCTCTACCTCCTGCTTGACGACCTGGGTCTCCCGGCATGGCTGCGACGGCGCCCCAAACCCGCGAGCGGCGTAGCTCCGTGAGTGGCCTAACCCATCCCCCAGCAGCTGCGCTTCAGGGAGGGCAGCTGCTCCCGCCACCCGACCGGGCCCGTCTTGCGGGGAAAGGGCTGGTTACACCTTCAGGCCCTTGGTTGCTTCGCCTTCGGCGCGAGGAGCGTGACGGGCCCTCGCTCCGAATGCCCTGTGGGACCGCGCCATCCGGCCCGCACGTTGGTGTTGGCTCGACTTCGAGCGACATCCCAAGTTTTTCAACGTGTTGCGCATTGTTGTTCCACGCAAGGGTGAAGGCATGAGCGACGTGGGAGCGACACGCCCCTCGTGGATTCCCTCGGTGCGGAGGATCAACTTTGGCGCCATCCTGGACCTGCCCGTGCGGCGGCCCGTGGCGGTGTCGATGGTGTATCTCGGCATTGTGCTGCTCGGCATCGTCGGCTGGCAGCGGATGCCGGTGGAGCTTTTTCCCAACCTGAGTGGCGATGCGCTGACGGTGACCTTCAGCCGGCCTGGCAGCGAACCGCATGTGGTGGAGCGCGAAATCCTGCTGCCACTCCATGCGCGCGTGTCCGCGTTGCCCTTGGTGGCCGAGAGCTGGGGCCAGGTGCGCGGTTCCAGCGGCAGCTATCGGGTGCGATTCGAGCCGAGCGCCGACATCAAGGTGCGGCAGCTCGAACTCGGCCGCATCGCCGCAGCGATTCAGCGCGAGCAGCCGCGCAACACGCGCATCGACGTTTCCGCCAACGACGCCTCCGCCTTCGGCACCTTCGTGATGACGGTCCACATCGCCGGCGGCGATGGCGACCGCAATGCGCTGCACGACCTGGTGGAAGAACTCATCGTGCCCCGCTTCGCTGCCGTGCCGGGGGTGAGCGAAGCCCTCGTCAGTGGCGGTGCCGGGCGGCAGGTGCTGGTGCGTGTGGATCCGAACCGTACGGCAGCCTTCGGCGTCACCACCGACGACGTGATCGCCGCCGTGCAGCGGAACGTCGGGCGGCTTGCCTATCTCGGCAATCTTGAGGACGAGAACGGCCGTACCGACATCGTCCTCGACGGGCGTCCGGCAAGCCTCGACGCACTGGCCCAAGTGCGAGTCGCCGACGGCAAGGAAGTGAAGCTCGGCCATGTCGCGACGCTGGAACACGGCACGGCACAGGCGCGTTCGCTGTTCCGGGTCAACGCGGAGCCGGCCGTGGGCGTGTTCATCTTTCAGGAAGACACCGCCAATCTCGTGCGCCTCGGCAACGAGTTGCGCGAGCGGGTGGTGCTCTTGCGCGAGGAGCTTCAGCCCTTGGGGCTAGATCTCGTCATTGGCTCCGACGCGGCGCGAGAGGTGGAGGATCAGCTAGGCCGGCTGGTACAGCTCGGCGCCACCGGCTACCTCATCGCCTTGGGCGTCCTGTTCCTGTTCCTGCGGCAATGGCGTGCCGTGGCGGTGGTGGGCGTGGCCGTGCCGATTAGCCTCCTCGGCGCGCTGGCGCTGCTCTTCCTGCTGGGCCAGACGCTCAATCTCATCAGCCTCTTGGGGCTCACGCTCGCGGTTGGCCTTTTGGTGGACAACAGCGTGGTGGTCTATGAAGCCACGCAGCGGGGGCTCGAACGGGGCGCGGCGCCGGCGGACGCGGTGCGCCGTGGTCTCGGTCGCACCGCCCGCGCCATCGTCGCTGCTAGCCTCACCACTGCGGTGGTATTCCTCGTGTTGGTGCTGGTGCCCGTCTCCAGCCCGCAGTTTCGGACTCTGTTCGAGATCGTTGCCATCGCCTTCCTGCTGCCGCTCGGTTCCTCCCTGCTGGTGGCACTGGGGTTGGTGCCGCTGCTGGCACACCGGCTGGCGTCGTCTGCCGCCGTAAGGGAAGTGCAGGCGGCACGGGCCCGGCGCGAGGCGCAAGGCGGATTGGCTCGGCCCAACCCAGCGCGCTTGTACTTCACCGGGGTCGTCGCCGGCGCGCTGAGGCGACCTGCGGGCTGGGTCGCCGGCGTAATCCTCGCATTCCTGGTGACGCTCTTGATCGCCGTGCCGTGGGTGTTGGTGCGCACCGGTTCGTCGCCGGCGGCGGAAACCGACTCCGTGGAACTGGTAGCGCGCTTCCGCGCCGGCGCGAGTTCGGTGCAGGCGATGAGTGGCGCGGTGGAGCGCATCGAGCGCGCGGTGCTCGCCATCGAGGGCGTCGAAACGGTGGAGGCACGCATCGAAGAGGACGGCGCCTCCATCACCGTGCATCTGCTGGATGCGGAGGAACGTCCCCCCACCACCAACGCCGCACGCGTGCGCGACGTGGCCGAGTCGGCGACGCGCGATGGCCTATATCTGTTACGCCCTGGCGAAGGCGAGTTCGAACAGGACGGCGGTGCCGGCGGCGAGGGACTGGAAGGGGGGCCGGCGCGGATTGTCTTGTCCGGACCAGACAGCCGCACCCTGGAACGACTGGGGCGAGACGTGCGCCTGCGCCTCGAGAGCGTACCTTGGGTGGACAAGGCGTGGCCCGGAGTGTCGCCGGGCATGGACGAAATCTGGGTGCAGCCCAACCGCCGCGCCTTCGAGGCCTTTGGCTTGACGCTCGACGACGTGCTGCCCGTGCTGCAACTCGCCGGGCGCGAAGGCCAGCGCAATCGCAACGGCTATGTGTTGCCGAGCGGCCGCGAGGTGCCGGTCGTGGTGGAACGGGCCAGCGCCCGGGACTCTGACCTCGGCCTCGGCGACGTTGCCTCCATGCGGGTCACCACCGAGAGCGGCGTGTTTCCGGTGATGGCGCTGGCCGAAGTGCAGCGGATGCCGCCGCAGCCCACCATCGCCCACCACAACGGACGGCGCGAGCTCAGCGTCTTCTACACGCTCGACCGGGAAGCGCCGGAGACCGGACCGGCCCGGGTTGCCATTGAAGACGACATCGCCGAGTCGGTGCGCTCGGTGTCAAGACCGGATGGCTACACCGTCGAGGTGGGCGCCGCCGACGAGGACAGTGTCACGGACTGGCTCAAGTCCGTCCTGGTACCGGCGGTGTTGTTGCTGTTCCTGGTGCTGGCCATGACCTTCGAGTCGCTGACCATGCCGGTGCTGGTGCTGCTGGCGCTGCCGCTGACGTTGTTGGGTGCGGCGTGGATCCTCGTCATTTCCGACACGCCTCTCGGCTTCACTAGCGTCCTCGGCGCGCTGGTGCTGTTCGGCCTCACCGTCAACCCGGCCATCCTGCTCGTGGATCGGATGCAGCGCAAGGCGCTTGATGCCGGCTGGTCGACCGGGGCGGCGGCGTTCTCGGCCGTGCGAGAGCGCACACGCCCGGTGCTGATGACCTCTGCCACCACCATCGCCAGCCTCTGGCCGCTCGCTCTCGTGACGGGTCGCGAGAACGAGATGTGGCCGCCCTTCGCCACCATCGTCATCGGCGGTCTCGTCACCTCCACGTTGCTGACGCTGCTCGTGATTCCGGTGGGCTACATCCTGCTGAGGCGGCTCGATGTGCTGTTCGGTCGGGTGGGCCCTTGGTTGATGATCGGCTGGCTCGGTGCCACTGCAGCCGTCATGGCGCCGCTGATCCTCGCCGACGTGCTGGCGAGCCTGCTCTGGCAGGTAGTTACCACGCTCCTCGTGGGCGGCGCACTGCTGGCCGTGGCAGTGATGCTGTTCCGGCGACCCGATCGAATCGAACCCGACTGTTCGGCTGGGCCGCCGGCGTTGGAGGTGCGCTATCTGCACAAGGTCTATGGCTTGCCCGGCCCGTTGCGCCACGCCGTTCGCGCCCCGCGCGACTTCGTCAACGCCGTGCGCGCCCGGGGCGGCGAACCCCTCGCCCGGGCGGAAGCCGCCGCTCGCCTGCTGCCCTTGGCGTTGCTGGGGGCGGGATGTCTCGCGCTCGCCATCCTCGTGGGCGGCGGTGCCTGGAAGTTGGTGTTTGGGCTCATGGCTGCGGGCTTCGTGGCGCAAGGCATTCGCTCGGTTCGGGTCTGGCGCATGGGACATGCCAAGGCTGCCGAAACCTCAGGCATCGAAGGATTGCTGGCTGCGCTGACGCCGTGGCTGGCGCTCGCCGCCTATGTGCTGACGCTGGTGGTGATGCCGCTCTCCATGGGAGAGGCTGCTCGCGCCAGTCTCGTCTGGCCGGCATTCGGCGGCTTCGCAGTGGCCTTGGTGCAGTTCGCCCGACGCAGCGCCGTGCGGCAGCAACGAGGACTGCTATCACCCCGCGCCCAAGACGGCCCCTTGCGCTACCCGCGTACGCTTCTGCGCGGCTGGGCGCGGCAGTTCGCAGGGCTCGACTTGCCGGTAGAGCAAGTCACGGCCCTGTCTTCGGTCGCATTCCGCATCGAGCGCGGCATGGTGGGCGTCTTGGGCCCCAATGGTGCCGGCAAAACCACGCTGCTGCGCCAGCTTGCCGGCATCCTCGACCCCACCCGCGGCACCATTCGCCTCGGGGGTGTGCCATTGCCGCGCATCCAGCGCCACCTGGCGCGCTGGGTCGGTTACCTGCCGCAGGACTCCGGGCTTCCGGCCAGCATGTCGCCGCGTGAATACCTGCTCTATTTCGCCGCGCTCTACGACATTCCGGCAACGGAGCGCGTGGGCCGCGTCGAATACCTGCTGCGGGAAGTGGGGCTGGCGGACAAGGTGGACGACCGCATCGGCTCGCTTTCGGGCGGGATGCGCCAGCGCGTTGCCGTCGCGCGCACGCTGCTGCGCCTGCCGCCGGTCATCATGGTGGACGAACCCACCGCCGGCCTCGACCCCCGCGAACGCATCCGCTTTCGCAATCTCTTGGCGAGCCTGGCCCGTGAGCGCATCGTGCTGTTCTCCACCCATGTGGTAGAGGACGTGGCCGTGGCGTGCGAACGCGTGCTGGTGCTGGCTCGGGGCCGCCTCGTGTTCGACGGCGTGCCGGGGGAGCTCGCGGAAGTGGCGCGCGGGCGCGCTTGGGAGCTTGCAGCACCGGCGGACGAGGACTTCGCGCTGCCGCCCGGAGCCGTGCTTGCCGAAGAGGCGCCCGGAGAGCCCGGCATGGTGAGGCGTCGCGTCCTCGCGGATTCGCCGCCGCGCGCCGACGCGCGAGGCATCGAAGCGGGGCTCGAGGACGGCTATCTGTGGCTTATCGGCAACGCTCGGGCAACGGAGCATCCGGCAGCAGCGGACGACGCTCCCGACCTTCCTGAAGGCGATGCTGCATCCTTGCCACGGGGAGCGCCGGCATGAAGGGCCAACTGCAACTGTGGCGTCTGGCCGCCATCGCCACCGCCGGCCACCGCTTCTGGCTGCTGCCGCTCTTGCCTCTGGTATGGCTGGTGCTGAGCGCTCTCATGGTGCTGGTCGGTTTTGACACGCCATACGGGCCGGCCGCGGCGCAGGTTGAGTTGATCGGCTTCCCGCTGACCATGCTGGCCGTGTTCCTGGGCTTGCGCGTCATCGCCGGCGAAGTCGATGGCCGAACGCTGGAGATCGCCTACACCGTGCCTGGGGGGTGCGAGCGGGTCTGGTGGGCCAAGCTGGTGGGCGCCTGGAGCATCCTCTTGGTGGCCCTAGCCCTCTTGGGCATTGCCACGTGGATCTTCTTCACCCGCTATTCGCCATGGGCACTCTACGGTGCCCTGCAAGGCGCCACGTTCTATCTCGTCTTCGCCATGGCCATGGCCGCCCTGCTCCGCAGCGAAGTCGCCGGCGCCATGGCCACCGCCGCCGTCCTCGCCTTCAACATCCTGCTCCAAGGCGCCCCCGTTTACCCC
>VXPR01000093.1 GCA_009839405.1 Gammaproteobacteria bacterium | reverse complement strand
GAATGACGCTCGCGCGCCATTTCTACAGCGCAAGCCCCTAGCCCTCACTGGCTGCATTGAGCAAGAAGCATGGAAACGCCGACACCCGATCTCGTGTGCCCGTTCTGCGAAATCCTCGCTGGCAATCAGCCAAGCGCGTTCGTGAGCCGGCTCGAGAGCGTCAGCTCCTTCGTGAATCCCCGGCAATACCGTCCAGGGGCAACGCTGGTGATCCCAAACCGGCATGTCGTCACCGTGTTCGACATGACGCCGGAGGAGTGGGCCGCCGTGTTCGTGCATGCCAAACAGGTCGCGGCGGCAGCCTGTGCGGCAATTGGTGCGTCCGGAGTTAACATCTTCCAGAACAACGGCAGGAGCGCGGGCCAGAGCGTCTTCCACGTGCACGTCCACGTCGTGCCTCGGTCGGATGGCGACAAGGGTCCCGCGATCTTCGGCGAAGGGTACGTGGAGAAGACCCCCATGGACGAGCGTCGGGCGATCGCGCAGCGCATCCGCGCGCACTTGCCCAGAGACTTGACACCGTCCGCTGGACGAACGCAGGACTCCCGCCGTGCCCGCGCACGATCGTCGAGTTCCGATCCTGCGGTACCAGTAGTCGAGACCCGAAGGGGTTCATGATGGCATCGCCACGAGGGGGTGGTTACGCCGTGTATGATGCCGCGCCCTTTCCGCCACACTGGGGCCCGCCATGGGCTACGACCTGATCATCCGCGGCGGCACAGTCGTTGACGGAACGGGTGCCGAACCCTTCACTGCGGACGTCGCCCTGGACGGCGACCGGATCGCGGAAATCGGCCGGGTGTCCGACAGGGGCAGGCAGGAAATCGAAGCCGACGGGCTGGTGGTCTCGCCGGGGTTCGTCGACCTGCACACGCACCTCGATGCGCAGATCGGCTGGGACCGAACGCTTTCGTCCGTGACCTGGCACGGCGTGACGACGGCCCTGCTCGGCAACTGTGGCGTCACCTTCGCACCCTGTAGGCCGACGGATCGCGAGTTTCTCGCCGGCATGATGGAGACCGTCGAGGACATTCCGAAGCAAGCGATCCTGCACGGGTTGCCGTGGAACTGGGAATCCTACGGGGGCTACTTGGACGCACTGGCGGTACCGGGCCCGGCGATCAACGTCTGTGGGCTCGTGGGCCACTGCGCAACACGGTTCTACGTGATGGGCGAGCGAGCGGTCGAGGAGCCGGCGACGGACGACGAGATCCGGCAGATCGCCGAGCTGGCGGGCCAGTCGGTCCGGGAGGGCGCCCTAGGCTTTTCCACGAACCGGTTCCCACCGCACCGGTTGCCTGATGGGCGATCCATCCCCGGTACGTTCGCGGAAGGCAAGGAACTGCGTGCCGTGGCGAAAGCGGTCGGCCAACACGGCGGCATCGTGCAGACGCTCACCGACTTCAGCGACTTCGACGCCGAGATGGACCTGATCGCCGCCGAGGCACGGTTGGCCCGCGCTGCCTTGTTCAGTTGCACGACCGAGGTCGGCACGGCGAGGTTGAACGACCATGTTATGGCCATGCGCGCCGACGGACTGAATGTCACGTCGGTCACCGTGCCGCGCAGCGGCGGTCGCGTTGGTGGGCTGTTCACCGAGAACAGTTTCCGCACCCCCGCGTGGAACGACCTGCGCAGGCTCGACCTCGCCGGCCGTCTTCAGGCCATCCGGCATCCCGAGACGCGCGGGCGTTTGGTGTCCGAAGTCAAGGCAGGGGGTGCGCGTCGCATCGACGCGATGAGGCACTGGTACTACATGGGCGGCGACGCGCGGCCCTGCTACACGCAGGACGCAGCCGAGAATCTGGTCGCGCTCGGGCAGCCGCGAGGTGAACACCCGGTCGAGGTCTGGCTGCGGATCTCCGACGAGACCGACGGCAAGGCGCTTTTTCATATGCGCGGGTTCAACTTCGACCTGGACGACCTTGCGCGACTCCTCACCACCGAGTGGGTGGTCCCGGGTCTGGGCGATGCGGGAGCCCATGTCAGCCAGATGATCGACTCGGGCTGGCCCACCTTTCTGCTGTCCTACTGGCACCGGGATTGCGGGCTCTACTCTCTCGCCGAAGCCGTGCGGCGAGTGAGCACGATACCTGCCGGAATACTTGGCCTCGACGACCGCGGAACGTTGGCGGTGGGCAAACGCGCTGACATCAACGTCTTTGACATCGACCGTCTCGAGGAACGCATGCCACAGACCGTTCACGACTTCCCCTTCGGCGCGCCCCGCTTCATCCAACGCGCGGTTGGCTATCACGCCACCGTGTGCAATGGAGCCGTGGTGTTGCGCGGGGACGAGCTGACGGGGGAGTACGGAGGCCAGGTCCTGCGGAACCAACGAGCTTAGCCCATGCCCCCCGACCGGGGAATCTCGTTCGTCGTGTTGACCCAACACCGCAAGCCCCTTCAAGTAGGGTCCGTGTGCTAGTGAAAGCGCCAAGGAAGATAGAAGCCGTCCTCTTCGATCTCGACGAGACGCTCCACGCGCGCGAGCGGTCGGTGGAGCGCTTCGCGCGGCGGCTCCATGCCGAGGCATCGCTCGACGTGTCCGAGGCTGACTTCGTCGCGACCGTGCTGGACCGCGACCAACGCGGGCGGCGCCCGACCGAGGGGCTCTACACCTGGCTCGCCACCCACTTCGATCTCGGCAAGACCGCCGAGGAAGTCGTGCATGCCTATCGCACCACGGCATGGGATTGTCCCGTGCTGTTCCCAGATGCAAGGGAGACGCTTCGGCGGCTGCGACCCCTCAAGCTGGCCTTAGTCACCAACGGTTCGGAACTCAGCCAAGCCGCCAAGGTTGCAAACAGCGGTCTCGACAGGCTGACCGACTACGTCGCGATATCGGGCGTCCTCGGCCTGCGGAAGCCAGATCCCGCGATCTTCCATGCAACCTGCACGCAGCTCGACGTCGACCCGTCGCGCTGCGTGATGGTCGGAGACAGCCCCGAGCACGATGTCGCCGGCGGCCGCGGCGCGGGGATGCGTACCATCTGGATCGCGCGGGCGCCATGGCCTGACGGCCGACCGCGCGATTACGACGGGGCGGTGTCCTGCGTAGCCGATGTCGTGCCATTGGTACGGCGCTGGGCCACCAGTTAGGCGTTCGCCGGGGTGCCGTACCGTCGCGCCGGGAATGCGCCACCGCTACAGCGCACTTCCGGCGTGCTTGAAAGGCCCCCCGGATGGTCTTGGTCTGGCGGGCTAATCCACCGCGCCCTTGCCCGTGATGCCCATCGCGCAAAGTTCCTCGTAGCGGGGTCGGCTCATGCCCAAGAGGTCGCGGAAGACCTCCCACGAGTGTTGGCCCTGCAGGGGTGCATGACGCGTGACGCCGCCGGGGGCTTGGGTCAGTCTGACCGGCAGGCCCGACTGCCATGCGGTTCCGGCTTCGGGATGTTCCACGGGAACCATGTGGCCCCGCTCCTTCAGCACTTCGTCGCGGACGATCTCGGCTGGGTCCAGCACCGCCGCAGCCGGAACGCCTCGGTGTGCCAAGGCCGCTTCGAGTTCTTGCTTGTCGCGCAGCGCAGTGAGGGAGGCGATTCGTTGATCGAGTTCATCCTCGCGTGCCTTGCGGGCCTCGGCCGTGGCCCATTCACCCACCTCGCCCATGTCGAGAACATCCGCTAGCGCGGTGAACTGGGCATCGCTTTCCGTCGCGATTGCGATCCATTCATCGGCTGCCCGCCGTGTCGGATACACGGCGTGCGGTGCGTGCTGTGGATGGCGGTTGCCGAGCGGCCCGCGCACCTTGCCGGTGAGCTCGTATTCGAGCCAGGCATCGCCGATGAAGGTGAAATTCGCCTCCTGCATCGAGAGGTCGATGTACTGCCCTTCGCCGGTGCGCTGGCGATGCAAGAGCGCGAGGGCAATCGCCGCAAAGCCGCAGATGCCCGCGACGGGGTCCGGGTACATCTGCCCCGAATTGAGCGGCGCCCCGCCCGGATAGCCGAGTAGGGCCGACATGCCCGACGACGGTTCGATGGTGCCGCCGATGCCCGGCACGCCCGCCCACGGCCCGGTAGCGCCATAGGCAGAGAGGCTTGCCATCACGACATCCGGCTTGATGCGACAGAGCGCCTCGTAGTCGAGCCCGAAATTGCCCATGACGCGGGGCGAGAAATTCTCGGCGACGAAGTCCATCTGCGGCAGCAAGCTGCGGAAGATGTCGATGCCCTCGTCGCGGGTCAGGTCCACCGTGATGCAGCGCTTGTTCAGGTTCACGGAGTTGTAGAGGGGATTGCAGTTCCAGGCGTGCTTGGCCTCGGGGCGCTCTTGCAGTGCACGGGGAATCGGATTGCGGTAGGTGCCGCGCCAACTGTCGAGGCGGCTTCGGGTCTCGAGCTGGATCACGTCTGCGCCGAGCAAGGCGAGCATCTGCGTGGCGTAGGTTCCTGCCCATGCCTGGGTGAGCACGAGCCCCTGATAGCCAGAGAGCGGGCCGCGGCGGCTGTCGTCGCCAGGTGGTCCGGGCCGCGTCCCGGCAGCGAAGCCGTCGCCGCGTTCGGCGAAGCCACCGGAATCGCCACCAATCGCGGGCGCCTCCCGCTTGAGCGCCCAGTCCGTCGCCGACATGCGAGCGAACGGGCCTGGGTAGCGCGGAGTTGCCTTGGATGGTTCCGCGCTTTCGCCGCTCTCAGCATTGACGCGCCGGAAAAACCCCCGCGCCAAGAACTGCGGATTCTCTGCCAGTTCGTCCATACGCAGCACCGGCCCCGCGATCACGCGCAGACGCCCCAAGGCATCGAACAGCTCCGCTCTATTCCACTTCGCCATCGCCTCCTGCACCCGGCTTGCGAAGCGATCTGCAAACTTCACCCGGATGCCGGGTTCGCGCAGTTCCGGATCCACGGCAAGGTCCGGCAACCCCAAAAGGTTCATCGCCTTTTCCCAGAACGCCGGACGCGACAGCGGCAAGGCGAAATGGCCGTCGCGCACCGGCACGGGGCCATCGTTCATGGTGACCGTCTTGCGGCGCTCCCACACCGTGCCCGAGTACTGATAACGCAGCGGCGCTGGCGCCGAGGTGGAGACGAGCACCTCGCGCTCGGAGATGTCAATCAACTCACCGCCGCCGCCCCTCGCTTCTGGCGCCAGGAGGGCACACACAACGCTGCCAAAGCCGAGCGTGCCGGCTTGATACGACGCCTGATAGCCGCTGCCCTTCAGCGGTGGCTGCCCAGCGATGCCGTTGACGTGCGCCCAGCTCGACCCCGCGTAAGCCGTCAAGTCGTTGCCGGCCCGGTGCCGATACGCGCCCGTCAGGCCATGCGGCGTGATGGCGCAGACGATGGCACCGGGGAACCGTTGGTGCAGCCCGGCAGCGTCCAGCTCGTCGGTGACGATCACGTCCGCTTCCGCGAGGAGTTCTTCACGCTCGGCCGACAACGCCGAGCCCTTGTTCGCGAGGAAGTAACGCGCCGCCACGCTGTCGCCGTCGGCGCCGAACGGTGGATGCTGGCGCAGCGGGTGTCCTTCCGGCGGCTCCACCGCAAGCACCTCGGCGCCGTAGTCCGCCAGCAGGCGCGAACACCACGCGGTGGCGGGCCGGTTGCCCACATCAAGCACCCGAAGCCCGGCGAGAGTCATCGACTGTTCCTGTGTGCCTGTCACAGGCCGTCTATCCACCTTCAGACTTCAGTCGCGAGCGGCACGTCGAGGAAGCCGGCGACCACCTCGATGCAGCGGGCGAGTTGGTCGTGGTGGGTCCAATGCCCCGCGTCGTCCACCTCCACGAGTTCCACGTTGCGGAAGTGCCGGACGGTTCCGTTCTGGCCGATGCGGTGCGGATAGCCCTCGCGGGAGTTGACGATGAGAACCGGACACTCGATGCGTTCCCACAGCGCGGCGACATCCTCGTTGGGGATGTCGTAGG
The DNA here is from genome assembly GCA_009839405.1 of Gammaproteobacteria bacterium. Classification (GTDB taxonomy): domain Bacteria; phylum Pseudomonadota; class Gammaproteobacteria; order Pseudomonadales; family Azotimanducaceae; genus VXYL01. Next base: position 1,154 of record VXPR01000093.1, on the reverse strand, counting down.
GGCTGCGCGTGTGGGTGTAGTTGTCGAATTTCCAGGTGTAGGTGCCGTCCTCGTTCTGGCTGCTGCCGTGGATGGTGAGGTGGCTCGCCTGATCGGGGCTGAGGTGCGGGTTCATCTCCTGCATTCGCTGGTAGGCGTCTTCAAGGCGGCCATAGCGCCTCGGCACACGACCGGCAAGCGCGTGGTTGGAACGAATCCACTGCGCGAGGCGAGCCGCCGGATCGCTGCCGAACCGGCTCGGATAGAGGCCAACCCCCTCGATGATGACGAGCTTGTCCACGGCATCGGGGAAGGTGCCGGCGTAGAGCGCCCCGATGCTGCCCCCCATCGAATGGGAAACCACCGTCAACGGCGCGAGCTTCTGCTGCCGCACGAGTTGGGCTATGTCCTGTACGTATTCGAGCCAAGAGTACGAACTGCCTCGGCTCCACTCGGAATCGCCGTGACCGCGCAGGTCCGGCGCCACGACGTGGTAGCGCTCGCGCAGTGCCTGCGCCATCCAATCCCAGGTGTGGCAATGGTCGTGGATGCCGTGGATGAGCAGCATGTGCGGCGCCTCGTCATTCCCCCAGTCGAGGTAGTGCAGGCGCAAGCGCTGAGAAAAGTAGCTGTGCGAGGTGGGGTTGTCGGCTTCGTCCATGGTACGGCTTGGCTCAAACTTGCCGCACGGGCGGCGCAATGCGCGAGATTGTACGGAATGCAACCCCGTGCGTCGTGAGTTGACGCGCACCCGGTGTGCAACGGCGCCTCGGCGCTACAATCGCCACATGTCGGAAGTCATCTCGCTAGCCAAGCGCCGTCGCCAGAGCCGCCGCGATGCCGCGGCCGGCAAGACCCTCTGTCGAATCGGCCGTCACAAGTGGGAAATCGACCAATCCGCCCCCTTCACGGTGCACAAGGGCCGCCTCGTCACCATCTACATCTGCTCCCGCTGCGGCGCCAAGAAGACGGAACTCTCCTGAGGTAGACGAACCCTTTATTGGGCGTGGCGGACTGGCGGCAGCTAGCCCCCCCTCCGAGAAAAAGCGAGGACGCTTTTTCTCGACTCCCCCGCGAGGGGGGAGTGAAAGGACGGGGGGAGCGGCTGGGTGCTCGGCTTCCCGGCTGGCTGCGCGTCGGACATCTGCGTGCCGGGAAAGGCAATCGCGAAGGTC
>VXPR01000076.1 GCA_009839405.1 Gammaproteobacteria bacterium | reverse complement strand
TTATTGGACTCTCCGCTGGCTTCGTCGAACCCCTCGAAGCATCTGCCCTGGCGCTAATCGAACAGTCCGCCAACATTGTCGCCCAGCAAATGCCAGGCGACCGCCAGGTGATGGATGTGGTCGCCAAGCGCTTCAACGACCGCCTCCGCTACCACTGGCAGCGCATCATCGAGTTCCTCAAGCTGCACTACGCTACCAGCGTCCGCGACCAACCCTACTGGCAAGCCCACCGCGACCGCAGCACCTGGCCTCCTGGCCTCGCCGACAGGCTCTTGCTGTGGCAGCAACAAACGCCCTGGCACGACGATGCCCCACGCCTCGACGAGCTGTTCCCTTCGGCGAGCTACCAATACGTGCTCTACGGCATGGGCTTCCGCCCCCGCCAAGTCGGTGGAGACTCACCCACCTACCTCGCTCTGCGCTCGCAGGCGGATCAAGTGTTTCATGCCACCCGAACGAAGGCAGCGCAGGTGGCAAAGCTGCTGCCGAGCAATCGCGAACTGCTCGGCGCCATCGGCGCACGGGCGCAAACAGGGCGGGCAAACGGTGACTGACTACGCCCTCCTCAACAACGTCGAGCACCAAGACGTGAAGGTCATCACCGAGCGCTCCGCCCGCTACGGCGACGACATCATGCTGGCGATGGCGTTCACCTTCGAGTTCCGCAACGTGCAGGCGCACTACCCGATCCTGTTCCAGCAGGACGCCCAAGGCGGCTTCCAGCCGGTTGCCCTGTTCGGCTTCTCGCAAGGAGAGAACCTGTTCCTCGGCGAAGATGGCTGGCAGGCGCCGTACATCCCGGCGATGGTCAAGCGCGAGCCGTTCCTGATCGGCTTCGGCAACTCCACCTCCGGCGCGAGCGAGCGCACGCGAATGCTGTCGCTGGACATGGCGCATCCCCGGGTCAGCACGGAAGTCGGCGAACCCCTGTTCCAGCCTCTCGGCGGCCGCACCGAGTTCCTGGAAGACGCCGCCAACCTGCTGGAGACCATCTACACCGGCATCGACCACACCAAGGCGTTCTGCACCGCCCTCGCCGAACACGACCTCATAGAAGCCGTCACCTTCGAGATCGAACTCAAGGACGCTTCCCGCAACCAACTCGTGGGCTTCCACTGCATCGCCGAGGAGAAGCTGCAGGCGCTCTCCGGCGACACCCTCGCCGCATTCAACGAGAGCGGCTATCTGATGCCGACCTTCATGGCGCTCGCTTCCCTCGCCCACGTGCAGGACCTCGTAGAACGCAAGAACCGCACGCTCGATCTTGCGGGCCTGCCGAAGTGACCTGGCGCGAAAGAGTCGCCCCGGCGAGGACTGTCGCCGGCACGGACGGAACGGTGCCGCCAGAGGTGTTTACCTCCGAGGAACCCGTGCACCTGCCGGGCCTCGTCGCCGATTGGCCAGCGGTGGCGGCGTGCGGCGGCGCCATCGGCGATGCTGGCCGCTATCTGTCGCGATTCTGGTCCGACAAGCCCGTCACCGCCTATGCCGGCGACGCCAGCATGGACGGCCGCTTCTTCTACAACGACGACTTCACCGGCTTCAACTTCCGCTCCGGCAAGGCCACTGTGCCGCAGGTGGTGGCTCGTCTCGCGGATTCCGAGCGGGACGAGCGTCTCGCCACCATCTACATCGGTTCGACGCCAGTGGACGAATGGCTGCCGGGATTTCGCGCCGACAACGACGTGGCCGTGCCGCAGGACGATGCGCTGGCGAGCTTGTGGCTTGGCTGCCGCACCGGCATCCGGCCCCACTACGACTTTCCCGACAACCTCGCCTGCGTGGTGGCAGGCGAGCGACGCTTCACGATGTTTCCGCCGGATCAGATCGACAATCTCTATGTCGGCCCCTTGGAGCAAACGCCATCCGGTCAGGCAATCAGCCTCGTGGACTTCGCCGCACCTGACTTCGAGCGCCACGAGCGCTTCGCCGAGGCGATTCGCCACGCCCGCACGGCAATGCTAGGGCCCGGCGACGCCATGTTCATCCCCAGCATGTGGTGGCATCACATCGAGTCCCTAGCCGCCTTCAACCTGCTCGTGAATTACTGGTGGTGCGACTCGCCAGCGATCCTGGGAGCGCCGTCCGACGCCCTCCTCCACGCCATTCTCGCCTTGCGGGATTTGCCGTCGCGGCAAAGGGAAGCATGGCGGAGCCTCTTCTACCACTATGTATTCGACGCGGACGATTCCGTGCACGAGCACATACCCGTCGCCGGCAAGGGATTTCTCGCCCCCATCGACGAGGCGACCGCCAAGCGCCTGCGCGCCATGCTGCTGAACCGGCTGAACCAGTAGCGGCAGCCGAGCAACTTACGGAGAGGCAATGTGCAACGAAGGAAGATCCACAAGGTCGTGATTGCCGGCGGCGGCACCGCCGGGTGGATGGCCGCGGCGTCGCTTGCGAAGCTGCTCGGCAAGACCCTCGACATCACGCTGGTGGAGTCCGATGAGATCGGCACCGTAGGCGTTGGCGAGGCCACCATCCCCACCCTGCTGACGCTGCACGAACTGTTGAAGGTGAAGGAGCAGGATTTCGTGCGCGCGGTCCAAGGCACCTTCAAGCTCGGCATCTCGTTCGAGAACTGGCGCGACCTCGGCAAGAACTACATCCACTCCTTCGGCTGGACCGGACGGGATAGCTGGGCCGCCGGATTCCAGCACTTCTGGCTCAAGGGACAGCGAATGGGGATCGCCCGGGAGTTCGGCGAATACTGCAAGGAATGGCTGGCGGCCAAGCAAGGCCGATTTGCCGTGCTGCCAAGCCAGGGCCTCAACTACGCCTATCACTTCGACGCATCGCTCTATGCTGCGTTCCTGCGCGCCATGGCCGAGGAGCACGGCGCGGTGCGGCAGGAGGGGCGCATTCGGGCAGTGGAGCAGGACGCGACCGGCTTCATTACGGCCATCAAGCTGCAATCAGGCCAACGCATCGAGGGCGATCTCTTCATCGACTGCACCGGCTTTCGCGGCCTCTTGATCGAAGGCGCGCTGGAGGTGGGCTACGAGGACTGGCGCCACTGGCTGCCCTGCGACCGCGCGGTGGCCGTGCAAACCGAGGCATTGTCACAACCGTTGCCATACACGCGCGCCATTGCCCGCGGCGCCGGCTGGCAGTGGCGCATTCCGCTGCAACATCGCGTCGGCAACGGCGTGGTGTTCTCCTCCGAACACTGGTCCGACGACGAGGCGGTGGCGCACCTGAAGGAAAACCTGACCGGCGACATGCTGACGGAACCAAGGGTGATCCGCTTTCGAACCGGGCAACGGCACCAGCACTGGCACCGCAACTGCATTGCCATGGGGCTCGCCTCCGGCTTCATCGAGCCGCTCGAATCCACCAGCATCCACCTGATCCAGCGCAGCATCATCCGGCTGATGCAGATGTTCCCCTACGACGGCATCCGCCAGCCGGACATCGACGAATTCAACAGCCAGATGAAGTTCGAGATCGACAACGTGCGCGACTTCATCATCCTGCACTATCACGTGACGGAGCGGCGCGACACGGATTTCTGGCGCCACTGCGCCAGCATGGATGTGCCCGACTCGCTCCGCCACCGCATTGAACTGTTCCGCCAGGCCGGCCGAGTGTTCAAGGTGCCGACGGAGCTCTTCGGCGAGAACTCGTGGATTCAGGTGATGCTGGGGCAGGGCCTGCTGCCAGAGCAGTACCACCCCATCGTCAACATGATGAGCGACGAGGAACTCGCCACCTTCCTCAGCGGCATCCACGGCAACGTGGAGGGAATGGTGCGCCAACTGCCGGAACACCAACGCTTCATCGACCACTACTGCCGGGCCTGACGCCTCGGCGACTCTTCGCTAGGAAGGCAGAATATGCCCTCGATAGGATAAACTGACACCGTTGTCAGCGGTCCTCGACACGGATGCAAGAAACCACACCGAGCGGGCGCACACCCGCCCGCGCCACGATCCGTGATGTTGCCCGTCGCGCGGGAGTTTCCATCAAAACCGTCTCGCGGGTCATCAACCACGAAGCCAACGTGCGCCCCGCAACGCGGGAACGGGTCATGGAGGCTGTGCGCGAACTGCAATACGAGCCCAATCCCGCCGCCAGGGGGCTTGCCGGAAGACGCACCTTCTCGATCGGCCTACTCTACGAGAACCCGCACGAATTCAGCTACATCCAACAGATTCTCGATGGCGTTTTCGACGTTTGCCAGGCGCACGGCTATGCGCTGTTGCTGCGGCCTTCGAGCGAGAATCCGGCGACGGAAGACATCGTGCGGTTTCTGACCCAAACCCGCGTGGACGGAATGGTGCTCACCGCACCCATCGGGGATCGTCCAGACATCACCGATGCCTTGACCGAGCGGGGCGTGCCGTTCGTGCAGATTTCCCCCGGCATCACGGACACGCGCTGGACCTCGGTGGGGCCTGATGACTTCGCCGGCAGCCGCACTCTCACCGAGCATCTGCTCGACTTGGGGCACACTCGCATCGGCTTCATCCAAGGCGACCCGCGCCACGGTGCCGCCAGCGCCCGACTCGACGGTCACCTGCGAGCCTTGCGCGATCGCGGCATGACCGTGGACGAGAGCCTGATCGTGCCGGGGCTGTTCGATTTCGAGTCCGGCAAGGCGGCGGCGCATGGGCTTTTCGGGCTGGCAGACCGCCCCACCGCCATCGTCGCCAGCAACGACGACATGGCGGCCGGCGTGATCGTCGCGGCACAGGAGGCGGGCATCGCCTTGCCGGCGGAACTGTCGGTGGCTGGCTTCGACGACTCTCCGACCGCATTGCACACCTGGCCGCCGCTCACCACGGTGCGCCAGCCCATCGTCGAGATCGCGTCGCAAGCGGCGGAACTCTTGCTCGAGTGGGTTCGCGGCGAGCGCGACGTGCATGTTCGCAAGACCTTCGACTGCCGATTGGTGGTGCGGCGCTCGACGTCCGCACCGGGCGAGTAGCGTGAGCAAAGGGATGGCCCGCTGGGGCCCGGCCACCACGAAGACCTTGCGCCTGGGCGAAGCCGACGCAAGGACCTTTGCCCGTCACCTCAAGCTCCTTTCCTTGGATCAGAAGGTGGGGCAGATGGTGCAGGCGGAGATCGCAAGCGTCACTCCCGCCGAGGCTGGCAGCTACGGCTTGGGCTCCATCCTCAACGGCGGCGGCAGCTCTCCGGGCGCCGACAAACATGCGAGCGTGAGCGACTGGGTCGAGCTTGCCGATACCTTCCACGACGCCTCCACGAGGGCCAACGACGGCAACGGCGTTCCGATCCTGTGGGGCACGGACGCGGTGCATGGACACTCGAATGTGTATGGCGCCACCGTTTTCCCGCACAACATTGGCCTGGGCGCTGCGCGCAACCCGGACCTCATTGCCGCCATCGGCGCCGCCACCGCCCGTGAGGTAGCAGCGACGGGCATCGACTGGACCTTCGCGCCTACGCTCGCCGTGCCGCGCGACGATCGCTGGGGCAGAACCTACGAAGGCTACGCCGAGCATCCCGCCATCGTGGCGGAATACGCATCGCGCATGGTTGCCTCCCTGCAAGGCGAGCCCGGCACGGAGGGCTTCCTCGGCCCCGGCCGGGTGATTGCCACGGCAAAGCACTTCATCGGCGAAGGCGCGACGGTGGGCGGCCGTGACCAAGGCGATGCGGATTGCTCGGAAGAGACACTCCTTGCCCTCCATTCACCAGGTCACCGCGCTGCACTGGCCGCCGGGGTGCAGACTGTGATGGCCGCCTACAACAGTTGGTGCGGCGAGAAGGTGCATGGCCATCACTACCTGCTCACGGAAGTTCTAAAGGGCGCCCTCGGCTTCGATGGCTTCGTGGTCAGCGACTGGAACGGCTACCAGCAAGTCGCCGAAGACCACGGCGAGGCTTGCGCCCGCACCGTCAACGCAGGCGTCGACATGCTGATGGTTGGCGAGGACTGGCGGCGTACCTATCGCGACCTGTTGCAGCAGGTGCGAAGCGGCGTGGTTGCCGAGACGCGGATCGATGACGCCGTCTCCCGCATCCTGCTCGTGAAGGCGAGGGCTGGGCTGTTCCACAAGGGACGACCGTCGAGCCGGCCGGACGCCGGCGAGGTCAGCGTGGTCGGGCAAAGCGAACATCGGGCACTGGCGCGACAGGCTGTGCGCGAATCGCTGGTGCTGCTCAAGAACGACGGCGTGCTTCCGCTCCGGCGCGACATGCGCGTGCTGGTGGCAGGGGACGGCGCACACAATGTCGGCAAGCAGTGCGGCGGCTGGACGCTGACATGGCAGGGCACGGACAACGACAATGCCGACTTCCCGAACGCGACATCGATCTTCGACGGCATCCAATCGGCGGTGGCAAAAAGCGGATCGGCAGTGCTGGCACCAGACGGGCGGTTCGGCGACGCCAAACCCGACGCCGCCATCGTCGTCTTCGGCGAAGACCCATATGCAGAGGGCGACGGCGACCGCGCCCACCTCAGCCACTGCCGCGCGAACGCCAAGCCACTCGCCATCCTGCGACGCTTGCAGGCATTCGGCGTTCCTACCGTCTCGGTGTTCCTCACCGGCCGGCCGATGTGGATCAACCCGGAACTCAACGCGTCGGATGCCTTCGTGGTCGCGTGGTTGCCGGGTAGCGAAGGCGCTGGCGTCGCAGATGTGCTGTTTCAAGCCCGGGCCGGCGAGCAGGAGCCCGACTTCCACGGTCGCCTAAGCTTCTCGTGGCCGGGCCATGCGCTGCAAACCCCGCTCAATGTGGGCGACACAAACTACGACCCGCTGTTCCCCTACGGCTTCGGTCTTCGCTACGGCGAGAAAGCACCACCCCTCGAACACCTCGAAGAGTCCGACACCGCGGCCGACATGCCCGAAGACGCCGCCCGCCCACGCACCAACCCAACGTATCCCCGATGACGCCGTGGTCTCCCTGGCGGGAAGGTCCTGGCAGCGAGGACCATGGGCACGATGGCGTTTGCAAGGCACCTGGGGGCGGGGGGGGGGGGGCCACCCCCCCCCCCCCACCCCCCCCACAACAAAAAAAAAAAAAAAAAAACCGTAAAGGAAAAAAAAAAACAAACGCCCAACC
>VXPR01000238.1 GCA_009839405.1 Gammaproteobacteria bacterium | reverse complement strand
CCGGACGCTACGAAAGCCCGCCCTTCACCAGCCTTCATGAATAATCCGGGCTAGGAGGCTGCGCCGTAGGAAACGGCGCTGGCTCCTAGCCGGAGGGTGAGCGCAAGCGAACCCGTAGGCCAGCAGTTGCGAAGCAACTGCCGACGCGCTCGTAGAGCGCGCTAGCGCAGGGCACCCTGAGGGTCGGCCAGAGGGCTACATCAAGGCGTTGGTTCGCGCCCTAGTTCTCGGAGGGCGAGCTCGTGCAGCTCGGGGTCCCCAGTTGCCAGCACCTGGCCGCCCATTGCGGGGTTGCCGCCTTTCCAGTCGGTGATGACGCCGCCGGCACCCTGCACCACCGGGATCAGAGCCTGCACGTCGTAGGGCTTTAGGCCGGATTCGATGACGAGGTCTGCTTGGCCCATCGCCAACATGGCATATAGGTAGCAGTCTGTGCCGTAGCGCACGGTGCGTGCTTTGGCGCGGATTCGCTGGAAGCCTGTGGTTTCTTCCGAAGTCTTGAAGAGGTCAGGGGCGGTGGTGCCGGCGAGGGCGTCTTCGAGGCGCGGGCAACGGCGCGTGCGCAGTTTGCGTGAGCCGTCGTTGCGTCGGTATTGCGCCGTGTGGCCATCGCCTGAGAAGGTCTCGCCGAGGAACGGCTGATGAATCACGCCAACCACCGGACTCTCGCCATCGAACAGCGCCACCAGCGTGCCCCAGTGCAAGAGGCCCATGACGAAGCCGCGGGTGCCGTCGATGGGGTCCAGCACCCAAGTCAGGCCGTCGCCCGGTTCGTGGCCGAACTCCTCGCCGAGGATGCCGTGGCTCGGGTAGCGTTCGCGGATCGCATCGCGCATCACCGTTTCGGCCGCGCGGTCGGCTTCCGTTACGGGGTCGTAGCCGCTGCCTGCCTTCTTGTTGTCGATGGCGGGCGCCTGGCGGAACTGCGGCAGGATCGACGCTCCCGCCCGTTCCGCGAGTTCACGTGCGAATTCGAGAAACTCGGCGCGCTGCCTGACATTCACGGGCGCTTGCCCTCCCGAACTGGTGGTGCGGTGGCCCAGCAGAAAGGCCAAGAGCGATGGGAGCTCGAATTCTACTGTGCGTCTTGCGTGCTGGCGCGCCGTTGCGGGCGCGTCGGCAGTTAGCTTGCGCGAACCGCTGTGCCCCCTCCATTCGTTTACAACGCGTCCGCGGCGCTAAATGCTTCAAGTCAAACCTGCCGAGCGGAGATGGCATTAAAGCGACCCGCGACCCGGTTTCCAGCCGCCCCACCAAGGAGGAGGAGCTCGAAGGCTTTTGCGTTTTCGGCGACAGCTTTGTTGGCTGGGATGCCGCCGTGCCGCCGAACGAGGTGGTGGACGAGGACGGTGCGCCGATGCAGAGCATGGTTGGCCGAGCGCCCGACCCCCGCTGTCCTTCACGCCGGGTCACCGACGACCCCAAAGTGCAGGCCCTTCGCCGCCATCTGAAGGCCAACAATGGCATCCCGGGCCTCGAAATCTGTGCCCCGGACGAAGTGGACCGGGCAACCCGAATCTTTCGCCGCGACGGCTTCGTGGTGGTGCGCGATGCCTTGGACGCCGCTCACCTCGCGCTCTTTCGCGAAGGCTGCGCGAGGGTGCTGAAGGAAATCCTCGCCATGCCGGGGCGCGATGGCCGCCGCTACTTGGCCGAGAGCGGGCGCCTGCCGCATCGCTATTGCTACGGCACCACCTCCGCATCGCGCCAGATGATGCACGACCCGGCGTGGACATCGATGATCGACCTGCCCACCACCACGCCCATCCTCAAGGCCATCTTCGCCTCAGCAGACTACGGAGTCTGGGGCGGCGGTGGCGACCTGAGCTTGCCGGGCGCCATCGAGTACCAGCACCTGCACACCGACGGCATCGACGAACAGCAGGGCGGCGATGGCCGGCTGGCCGCCTATCGGCGACAGGAGCCTTCAGCGCGGGGGAGCGCGAGGGGCTTCCCCTCGCAAGAGGAGCCCACGGTCGAGGCGGAGCATTTCGCCGACCTGCCATTCCGCACCCAGCGCCTCGTCATGGACTGCACCTCGCCCGGGGTGACCATCAACTTCGCCATGACGGACCTGACATGGGAAAACGGCCCCATCCGGGAAATCCCCGGAACGCACACTGCGACCGCTCCCCCGCCGAAGCCCGAAGACGAGCCCGAGTGGATGCGTCTGTCGACCTTGGTGGGTGCCCCGGCGGGTTCGGCCATCTTCCGAGACGTCCGCGCTTGGCACGGCGCCACTCCCAATCTCTCCCGCGAGGTGCGCGCCCTGCCGAGCATCGAGTATTCCGCCCCTGCCCGCCACGGACGCCACTTCCAGAAAACCATGCCCCACGAAATCTGGCAGTCCCTTTCTCCCCACGCCCAACACATCACCCGATTCATCAAGCAGGAACCCGGTGTGTGGCCCCACGGCGCCGGCATCACCACACCCCTCGCCTGCGACCGCCAAGCCGCCTTCGAGCGCAGCGCCGGCAAATCCGGCAACGCCAACCTAGTCCGCACTGACCCGAGTTCGGCCGGCACCGTGGTGCGGGTCTTCAACCACGAAACGGGCGATTGACGATTCTCGGCACAATGCCCCCGCCAGAACGGTCGGTCACAGGAAGGAGTCTCGCCCCACGCCACGTTACAAGCCCAATGGGCCCCTTGGGTCGTGGAGGTCTCAGCCCTGGCCCGATTTACGCGCTACGATCTCCGGGCGCCAACGAGACCATGCGGGGAATACAAATGGGCGACGATGCCACCTGGGAAGACCGGCTCGAACATGCGTCGGCGACGTTCTCGCGCTTCGTTCCGGACGCGGAACCGGCGCGGGTGCTTGCCTCCATGGAGCGGCGCATGGGCGCGCTCGGGACGTTTGCATTCACGGCCGTGGGGGAGATGTGGGACCGGCCCGGCCTCACTCGGCGCGACCGCAGCTTGATGATCATCGCCGTGCTCGCGGCGCAAGCGCGTAACGAGGAGCTTGAGCTCCACACCGCGGTCGGGTTGCGTCACGGGCTCGCCCGCATCGAGATCGAGGAGATCAACCTTCATATCGCCGCGTATGCAGGCTTCCCGGCCGCCATGGCGGCAAGCCGCCGGATGGACGCAGCGTTCCGGGAGGCGGAGGGGGTGGCTGAGATCGAGGGCCGGGCGCCGGCGGACCACCTCTCGGATCCTGAGCGGATGGAGCGTGCCGCAGACGTGCGTGCGTCGCTGACCGGCGGCCGCGCGAACCCAGACCCGCGAGCCGATCTCGAGGCGTTGCGCGGCCACCTCGGCGAACTCGGCGACTGGGCGATGAAGTGGGCGTTTGGGGAGATCTGGTCGCGCCCGCAGCTCTCGCGTCGCGACCGGTCCTTGGTGGTGATCGCAACCCTCGTCGCGCTCGGACAGGAAGCCGAGCTCTCCTTCCACGTCCGTGCAGGGCTGAACCACGAACTTGGCCGCGACGAGATACGCGAGGCGATGACCCACCTGTGCTTGTATGTGGGGTTTCCGCGTGCGGTCCAAGGCATGCGCACCGCAATGGAGGTGTTCGCGCGGATCGACGGATGATGGGTAGCCGGCGAGTCGACCGACTCACTCCGCACTCAACCCGATCGCTTTTTTCGTCCGCAACTGCTTTTCAGGGGGTCCCGAGGCGTTCCGACACGGAGTCGGAGAAATTGGTCAGGTTGACGAGGCAATGCGCGACGATCGCAGGGCGGACGCTGTGCGTGTGCATGGTGATGTAGATGAGGGGCAGGAGACCAAGCGTCCGAACCGGGATCATCCACGGCGTGTCGAAGTGATAGATGGAGAAGAGCAAGCTGTGGGCGACAGGTTTCAACCGCCCGAACCGCGTTGGCATTCTCGGCAGCAGGTAGCCGCGGAAATAGAGCTCTTCGGTAATGGGCACGAGGAGGCCGCTCAAGAGGATGTGGGCGACCAGGACGATTTCCGCGATCTCCGAAACCCCTGTCATCCGATACTTGGCGTAGATGCTGACACCGAGGAACGCTTCCAGCCAATCGGAGACGGGCTCGAGCACCACGAACACGACGGCGGTGGGCACGAGTATGGCCGGAACCCAAAGGAATTGGCGAAGCCAGGGGAGGGGCCGGGTGTACACGACCACCCCTTCAAGCGACCACCGGGGGTTGCCGCGCTTCTTGGCCAGGTAGTAGAGGTAGCCGAGCTGCACTGGGATCAGTACGAAGACGTTCGCGAAGACGCCGAAGATCAGCTCCGGCGGCAGGGTGGGGTTCCACAGCGCTGCAAATCCCAGCAGGACCGCGGCCATGTTCGCGGCGCCGGGAGCTAGGTGCAGGAACAGACACTTCGCCAGTGAGTGCGGCTCTGCCGCCGCGCCAACACGCTTCGTCTCATGCTCCATGGGTCATCGAAAGCGGCGCTTGGCCTCGGATCGTCGTTTCCAACTGGCGGCTCCTGCGTTAAGCGACTCGCGCACACTAATGAAAATCATGAGCATTGATAACTGCGCGATTGCGTGGGGTGGTGGTGGGCGGTAAGTTCTACGCCTCATTCGCTGCATAGTGCGGAGGTTGGCGTGGCAGACGAAAGACCGGTGTTCGCGGTGGGCCATATGCGGATGGACGTGACGGACGTGCGATCGGCCTATCATTTCTTCGTGCGGCATGGGATGCGGGAGATCCTGGAGCGTCCGGAGTTCGCCATATTGGAGCTTCGCGGCGGCACGCACCTGATCCTGTCGAAGTCCGAGGAGGCCATCGAGCCGGGACGACGCGCCCCGTTCGACCTCATGGTGGACGACGTGGATGCGGTGCATCAGCGCTTCGTCGAAGACGGCGTGGACGCCACGCCCATCGAACGCGGCTCAATCCACGACTCGTTCTCGATCACGGGGCCTTCGGGCTACCAAATCCCAGTCAACTCCTCGCACGTGGAGGGCGTTGTCTAAGGGTTGCCGCCCTAGTCCCTTGGGGGCGCGTTCCGCCCGCCATCTATAGATGGGCTGCCGAAACGCCTCGGCTCGCGGAAGAAGCCCCTAGCGCGCGCCTCTTATCCTTGACCGTGCCGCAGGAGCTGCCCCGGCGTGTTGCCCGTGCATTCCCCTTCTTCGAACGTCGGGATGCCGTTGACGAGGATGGCTCGGTAGCCCCTGGCGTGCTGGACGCGGCGCCACTCGCCTGCCGGGAAGTCGTGGGCGACTTCGCCGACCCAGCTTGGCGTCACTTCCAGGCGGTCCAGGTCATAGACCACGATGTCGGCCGGGGCGCCTTCGCGCAGGAAGCCGCGGTCGCGGAAGCCGGCGGCGAAGGCGGGCAGGAAGCTCAGGCGATAGTGCGCCTCTTCCAGGGTGATCTTCTTCTCGTCGCGCACCATCCAGGCGAGGAAGTCGGTGGTGTAGGCGCCGCCGGTGAAGAACTTGGTGTGGGCGCCGCCGTCGGACACGCCGGGGATGGAGTAGGGCGCCGAGATCATCTCCGCCATGTAGTCGGCGTTCTGGCCGCGGTCGCGCCCCAGGAACTCGACCTTGAGCTCGCCTGCCACGGCGAGGTCCAGCATCGCGTCGATGGGGTGCTTGCCGGCCGCGTCGGCGATTTGCTGCACGGACTTGCCGACGTAGCCCTCAAGGGCATCCGCGTTCGGGCAGTCGTCCACCGACTGCACCAGCAGCTCTTCGATCGGCCCGCCGAGCGCTTGGGTACGGCCGAGCTTTTCGATGGCGGCGTCGGTCTCTGCGCGGATGGCAGCGCGCACCTCCTCGTTCTGGAACTTGGCCATCTTCTCCTCGAACGTGCCCGTGGTGGCGTGGTTCCACGCCGGGCTTGAGTCATAGAGGTTCCAGTGTTCCAGGGTGAAGGCGAAGCCGGTGCGAACGGTGACGCCCTGGCCGAAGATGCGCAGGCCCTTGGCGTTGGCGCCGGCCAGCCAGTCGAGCCGGTTGCGGTGCACCTCCGGCTTCTCGCGGTTGACCGCGAGGATGTTGTGCAGGATGGGACGTCCGCTCACTTCGGCGAGCTTCTCCTGGAAGGCCAGGTCTTTGTCCAAGTCGCCGGTGAACTGGGTGATCTGGATGAAGCCTTCGTCACGCTCCGCCAGCACCTCGCCGAGTGCCAGGACGTCTTCGTCGCACATGGTGTCGGTGACCATGGGCGTGCCGTCGAAGTCGGCCTGGACGGAATGTTCGCCCAGACGCTGCACCGAGAAGCCGCAGGCGCCGGCGTCCATCGCCTCGTGCAGCAGCGCCTTCATCTCGGCCTGCTCCTGGCGCGTGGCGGGCCGGGTCTTGGCGGCTTCGAGCCCCATTACCCATGTCATCAGCGGCGCCACTGGCATGTAGGTGAGGCAGTTGACGCCTTTCGGGATGCGTTCGAGGCTCGCGAGCCACTCCGGGAAGGTCACCCAATCCCAGATCATGCCCTCCTTCATGGAGTCGAAGGGAATGGCCTCCGTGCGCGACATGGTGAGCATGGCGCGGTCGCGCCCGTCGGGAACCACCGGCGCAAAGCCGAAGCCGCAGTTGCCGAGCACGACGGACGTGACGCCGTGCCAGCCGGAGATGGTGCAGTACGGGTCCCACTGAATCTGGGCGTCGTAGTGGGTGTGCAGATCGACGAAACCGGGGGCGACGATCAGCCCATCGGCGTCAATCACCCGTTCTGCACTGGCGTTGACGCGCCCACCGATGCGGGCGATGCGCCCGTCCTTGATCCACAGATCGCCCCGATAGCGCGGCACCCGAGTGCCATCCACAATCGTCCCACCCTTGATGCACACATCGAACTCGGCCATGCCGCTTCCCCCTCCGTGATTCGCTTGAGGCTGCGCTTCACGGCGACGGTTGTCAACACACACCGCCGGGCCTGTCAAGGTGCTGGCGCACGCGCGCCCTGACGGGCGCGTTGGCAGTTCGCTGCGCGAACTGCTGGTCTTCCTGTTCGCCTGCCGCTGTAGACCGCAATTCGTAGGGGACGGGCTTGTCCCGTCCCGATGCGCCCTGACGGGCGCGTTGGCAGTTCGCTGCGCGAACTGCTGCGCTTCGACGAGTTCCTCGTGTCGAATTCAAGACGGGCGGGGACAAGCCCCGCCCCTACGCGTCCCG
>VXPR01000182.1 GCA_009839405.1 Gammaproteobacteria bacterium | reverse complement strand
AATAAGATGGTGCGTCGCGCCTCGCGCCTCAACCGCAGCGCGCGTCGCGACTACCTCGAACGCGGCGACGAGCAGGCGCTAGAACGCGCGCGGGCACTGCTCGCCGAGCAGCAGAACCTCTCCATCGGCGACCGCGAGCGACTGTTCGGCTACCTCGAAGGCAGCGGCCGCATCATCCTGCCGGAGCCGCAGGTGCTGCTGACCGACACGCCCAACGTGCCGGGGCTTGACGGCGAGAAGATGTCCAAATCCTACGACAACGTGATCCGGATGCGAGAGGCGCCCGACGTGGTGGAGAAGCAGGTTCTCACCATGCGCACGGACCCCGCCCGGGTACGCCGCGACGATCCGGGCGACCCGGACAAATGCCCGGTGTTCGCCCTGCACGAGGTCTATTCAGACGCCGAGGTGAAGACGTGGGCAGCGGACGGCTGCCGCACCGCCAGCATCGGCTGCGTCGACTGCAAGCGTCCGCTGATCGACGCCATCAACACGGAGCAGGCACCGTTCATCGAACGGGCGGAACAGTTCGAGAACAACCCCGATCAGGTGCGAGCGATCTTGCTCGATGGCTCGGAGGAAGCGCGGGATCACGCCCGCCAGACATTGGATGAGGTGAAGGCAGCCGTTGGAATCAGCTACCGCTGACGCCGCGGGAACGGCGATGTCCGCTGCCGGTGCGCCCGTCGCGCCGGAGGCGGCAGCCGCCGCCGAAAACCGGGGCCGGGTGGTGGCCATCGTCCGAGGGCAAGCGCTGACCAAGCTCCCGGAAGATCTCTACATCCCGCCCGATGCGCTGGCGGTGATCCTCGAGACCTTCGAGGGTCCGCTGGACCTTTTGCTCTACCTGATCCGCCGCCAGAATCTCGACATTCTGGAGATCAGCGTATCGGCGGTGACCGACCAGTACATGCGCTACATCGAGCTGATGACAGCGCTCGAACTCGACCTCGCCGGCGAATACCTGTTGATGGCCGCGACGCTCGCGGAGATCAAGGCGCGCTTGGTGCTGCCTCGGCCGGCGAGTGCCGACGACGAGGAGGAAGACCCGCGCGCCGAACTGGTCCGGCGCCTGCGCGAGTACGAGCGCTTCAAGGCGGCGGCGCAAAAGCTCGACGACCTGCCGCGCGTGGAGCGCGACGTACACCCGGCGCGGGCCACCCGACCGCGCCTGGTGGCGGAACGAGCCGAGCCGGACGTGACCCTCGCCGAACTGCTCGCCGCCTTCGCCGACGCGATGCGGAGGGCAGAGCTGCACCGCCACCACGAGATTGCGAGGGAGCCGCTGTCGGTGCGGGAACGCATGACCGAAGTCTTGGCTCGCCTCGGCGATGCGTCTTCTTTCGTCGCGTTCACGGGCCTTCTCAATCCCGCCGAAGGCCGCTACGGCCTTGTCGTGACCTTCCTCGCACTGATGCAACTGCTGCAGGACGGCCTGATCGAACTGGTGCAGTCACGGGCCTATGCCCCCATCCACATCCGCGCCCAAGGACAGACGCAAGAGCGTCGGGACAGTGCCCTTGTCCCGGCGACAGCCCTGACGTGACCTGACCAACCAAACCAAATGGAGACACGGACATCGAGATGAACGCCGGCCACATCCGAAAGGTGCTCGAAGCCGCGCTCTTGGCGGCAGACTCCCCCCTCACCGAGAGTCGCCTCGCAAGCCTCTTCCTGGACGGCGAACTCCCGCCAGACGACCCCAAGGCCGCCATACGCGCGACCTTGGCGCGCATCGCGGCCGAGAACTCGGAGCGTGGCTTCGAGCTCGTGCAGGTGGCAAGTGGGTGGCGCTTCCAGATTCCGCAAAACCTCGCGCCGTGGGTGGGAAGGCTGTGGCAGGAACCGCCGCCGCGCTACTCCCGAGCCCTGCTCGAAACGCTAGCGCTCATCGCCTACCGCCAGCCGGCAACCCGTGGCGACATCGAGTCCGTGCGCGGCGTCGGCGTGAGCGCCAGCATCATGCGCGCGCTCCTGGAACGCGGCTGGATTCGCGCCGTCGGTCAACGCGACACGCCTGGCCGCCCCACCCTCTACGGCACCACCCGCGCCTTCCTCGACTACTTCAACCTGCGCCACCTTGACGACCTGCCGCCCCTCGACGAGTTGCCGGGCCTCATGGACGGAACCGCAGAGGGTGAGTTCGCGGCAGTGGAGGAAGCGCTCGCGCAAGAGGAAGAGGGGGCCAACGACGCTCCGCTCGAAGTCGAACCCTTGGCACCAGCCGCCGCCGGCTGAGCCACAGTTAGCTCGGAGTCCTTTCGGAAGGGCAGCAATTTGCGCGCGCGAAATGCTGGCCAAGGGGCCGAGCCTTCCTGTGGCATACACTCGCGCCATGTCCGAGAAGCTGCAAAAGGCGCTGGCGGACCGCGGCCTTGGTTCCCGGCGCGAGATGGAGCGCTGGATTCAAGCCGGGCGGGTTCGTGTGAACGGCGAGAAGGCGACGATCGGTGCCCGGGTGGCGGCGGACGATCGCATCGTCGTGGACGGCCAACTGCTCGGGGATGCGCCTTCCACGCACTGCCGCGTCCTGGTACTCAACAAGCCCGAAGGCGTGATCGTCACCCGCCGTGATCCCAAGGGCCGCCCATCGATCTTCGACGACCTGCCCCCGCTCGCCAGTGGCCGCTGGATCACCGTCGGGCGCCTCGATATCAACACCGGTGGGCTCCTGCTCCTGACCAACAGCGGCGCCCTCGCCAACCGGCTCATGCACCCAAGCACCGGCATCGATCGCGAATACGCCGTCCGCGTCAACGGCCTCCTCGAGGACGAAGCGCTAGAGCGCCTCCGTACTGGAATCGTCACCGACGCTCGCGCCGAACGCTTTTCCGACATTCGCTACTACAACGGCAGCGGCAGCAACCACTGGTACCACGTCGTCCTCATGGAAGGTCGCAACCACGAAGTCAGGCGCCTGTTCGCCGCGGAGGGCGTCCGAGTCACTCGCTTGAAGCGTGTCCGCTATGGGCCCGTCGCCCTCCCGTCCTGGCTCAAGCGGGGCCAGCGCACCGAAATGAACTCCACCGACACGGCCACGCTGCACCGCCTCCTCGGCCTTCCGCCCCCCAACTCCCGCCGCCGCCCCAACCAAACGCGCTCCGTTCTGATCCCGTATCCGTCGCTTGCAACAACGGCGGCAGACGTCTCGGCTGGAAGTGCGTCGTCGGGCTGACGGTCGGTTGGTTTGCTGGCATGCTGTTTGGAACACTGGTTGTTCTTGGGGGTCGAGTGCTTTGAATGTGACGTCTGGCGGCTCGGCATTGCATGAGGGCGTTGCGGCAGAGCTTGGGTTCATTCCCCCCGAGCAAGCCGGCAGCGGGGTGCATCGGGTCGACTTGCGCACGCGGGCATACGGGCTCGGCCGGCTTGAGTGGAGCGAGGTTGCCGTGGAGAGCGCCCGTGGCGTGACGGGGCTCGGAATCGACGAGAGCGGCTTTGCGCTCCTGCAGAGCCCAAGCGCCGTCACGGACTTCTACGATTGCGGCAGCGTGATGGCGACCTACTACGAGGAATGCAAAGCCACGGCGCGGGAACTGACCGGTGCGCGCACTACCTTCACGTTCGACCACATCATCCGTGAACCTGGCTTGCAGTACTCGGGCGGCGGCATCGACGGGACGCAGCGCCGGTCCGGTGTCGAGCGGGGTGGTGGCTACATCGGCGGCGTGCATATGGACTACACGGACAACACGACCTGGGATCGCTATCTGGCGCTACATGGCGAACGGGTTCCGGAGGATGCCGAGGGCGCTTGCGTGCTCAACTTCTGGCGGCCGCTCAGCGCGACGGCGGACGGCCATCCACTGGCGGTTTGCGACGCGCGCACGGTGCGCGCCGAAGACCTTCAGGAGTCGGTCATCTACGGCTATGGCGCCGAGAACTACAGTTGGCACGACATCGGCATCGAGACCTTCAGCGTCGCCCACTCGCACCGCCACCGGTGGTACTACGTTCCCGGCATGACCCCGGAGGAAGTGCTGGTCATCAAGTCCTTCGACTCTGAAGGGGTGATAGGCCGAGCCTGCCCGCACGCATCATTTGCCCATCCCAATCCAAGCGGCGAGCCGCGCCGGAGCATCGAACTGCGGGTGCTCTGCTTCCTGTAACGGCTCCCACGGAAACAGGTCCTGCAACCCAACACCGCACGTCGCTTTCCTTCGTAGGGGCGGGGCTTGTCCCCGCCCGTGAACGCACCGAGGAATCCGTCGAAGCACGGCAGTTCGCGCAAGCGAACAGCCAACGCGCCCGTCAGGGCGCGCCGGGACCGGACAAGCCCGTCCCCTACGGCCCTTCCGCCACGGCGAAGCTTGGCGCTACTTGGCTGCGAGTTCTCGATACAGCCGCGCGTAGCGCTTACCCATCATTTCGCCTGTGAACTCCGCGTCGAATCGTCTGCGCGCCTGGGCCCCCATGGCTTGCGCCGTGTCGGGGTCGGCATGTAGGCGATCCAATGCTTGGCGCAGTGCCCGTGGGGATCCGGGCGTGACCACGAGCCCCGTCTCGCGGTGCAGGTTGACGTAGCTTGTGCCGGTGCCCTGTTCGGTGGAAACCATGGGCCGGCCCTGCATGGCCGCTTCAAGCAACGTGACGCCAAAGGCTTCGGAGCGCATGGCGGACGGGAACACGAGGGCGCGGCAAAGGCTGAGGAGTGCCATCTTGGTTTCGTCGCTGACGCGACCGGCAAAGGTCACGTTGTCGAGGCCAAGGCGTGCGGCTTGGCGGCGCAAGGCAGGTCCCTCGGGCCCTTCCCCGGCAATCACGGCGCGAAACGGCGCGCATTGCATGGCGTCGAGCAGCACATGCACGCTCTTGTAGTAGCGCAGCACGCCGACGTAGAGGAAAAAGCCACTGCCGAACTGGGCGCGTGTCGCCGCCAGACGGTCTTCGCCCACATCGGGATAGGAACTCGGCGTAAGGCCAATCGGAATGACGTCCACCTTGCCCTTGAGGCGCGAGAGCACCGGCGAGGAGGCGAGATAGTTCGGCGAAGTGCAAACGATGCGCTGCACCGCGCCCAGAAAGCGGTTCATCAATGGCCGATAGACGGGTTCAAGCAGGCGCTGCCGCACGATGTCGGAGTGGTAGGTGAGCACCGCCGGGCGCCCCACGCCGACGCCGAAATGAAGCATGTCGGCGAACGGCCACGGGAAGTGGTAATGGATCAGATCGGCCGTGCGCACCAAACGGCGCATGGCCGCCGGTGCTGCCAAGGACATGGTGCAGGAGGCCACTTCCGCATGGCGTTGCACCCGGTGCACGTCGGCTTCCTCGCGCTCGAGCGTGGCCGGCCGCGCCCCCGGGCTCAGGGCAAGCACCCGGCTCTCCACCCCACAAGGCTTTGTATTCAGGCAGATTTGCCGAATGGTCTCCTCGACGCCCCCTTGGGTGTCCGGAAAGTAGGTTCGGTAGGCGTGTAGAACGCGCATGGGCTCAAGCCGGTGGAGCGAGGGCAAAGAATACCCGTCCCGTAGAATGCGCCGTTGGCGCGCCTGCAAGGGCGCTTTTGGCGATGTGGACGATCCGATGGCCCCTGCCCTCATTCCCGTGATTCTGGCTGGCGGCGCCGGTGTGCGACTGTGGCCGCTGTCGCGGCAGTCGCATCCCAAGCCGTTCCTGCGGCTGCTGGGGGATCGGACGCTGTTTCGTCAGGCGCTGGACCGGGTTCGTGCACTTGGCCGGATCGGGGTCGTGGCGGAGCCACCATGGGTCGTCTGCAACGAGTTGCACCGATTCCTCGTGGGGCAGGAGTGCGGCGATGCCGCCATGGTGCCGGGGCCCATTCTGTTGGAACCGATACCCCGCAACACCGCGCCGGCGGTGGCGCTCGCCGCATTGCACGCCGTGCGCGGCGGGGATGATCCGCTGCTGCTGGTGCTGCCGGCAGACCATTACATCGGCGACGAGGACGCCTTCGCGGACGCCGTGCACAAGGCGTTGCCGAGTGCATCGGCGGGTGGCCTCGTGACGTTCGGCGTGACGCCGACCGCCGCCCAGACAGACTATGGCTACATCCGTGCCGGGGGTTCTGCCACGGCAGCGCGGGAAACGACCAGCCCGCTTGCGGTCACGGAGTTCATCGAGAAGCCACCACGCCAAGAGGCGGAACGCATGCTCGCCGAGGGAACCTGCTACTGGAACAGCGGCATGTTCCTGTTCCGCGCAAGCGCCTTCCTCGACGAACTCTGGCGTCACCAGCCGGCCTTGGCGCAAGCCTGTCGCGAGGCCATGGGTAGGCCCAGCGAAGACGCCTACCGACATCGCGCTGGCGGGCCAGAGGTTCACTTCGTCCGCCCCGGTGCTGCTTTCGAGCGGGCGCCGGCCATCTCCATCGACCACGGCGTGATGGAGCACACCGATAGGGCATGGGTCTTGCCGGTGGATTGCGGCTGGAGTGATGTGGGTGCCTGGCCGGCGCTGCGCGACCAAGTGTCCGATGCAGACGGCAATGTCGTCCGTGGCGATGTAGCCGTGCTCGAAGCGAAGGACTCCGTGGTCCTGGCCGAGTCACGCCTCGTGGCGGTGCTTGGAATCGACAATGCGGTTGTGGTGGAAACGCCGGACGCCGTGCTCGTGGCGGACGGCTCCGGCATCGAGCGAGTTCGCGAATTGGTAGAGATCCTGCAGGAAGCCGGGCGCGAGGAAGCCGCTTCCGCCAACCGAGTGGTGCGCCCTTGGGGCACCTATGAACGCCTCGCCGCCGGGCCGCGGCATCAGGTAAAACGCATCGTCGTTCACCCTGGCGCGGCGCTGTCGCTGCAAACCCACCGCCAGCGCAGCGAACATTGGGTGGTGGTGCAGGGCTCGGTGGACGTGACCCGCGGCGAAGATCGGATTCGCCTTGAGGAGAACGAATCCACGTACATTCCGGCAGGCGCGCTGCACCGTCTCTCCAATCCAGGGAGCGAAGCAGCAGAGCTCATCGAAGTGCAGGTGGGCGACTACCTGGGCGAAGACGACATCGAGCGTTTCGCCGACAATTACGGTCGGGCAGATGAACGGAATCGGGGCTAGCAGTCTGTCGGGCATCGCAGTTTAGGCGAAGTCCGCCAGAGGGTGGGGGCGGCGTGGGCCGGGGTGGTATAAA
>VXPR01000553.1 GCA_009839405.1 Gammaproteobacteria bacterium | reverse complement strand
TGTCACTCCCCCCTTGCGGGGGAGTCGAAAAGCGCCTCGCTTTTCTTAAGGGGGGCTTCTCGCAGGGGAGGATTCTCTCAACTACGGCGCAAGCTCCTATGCCGCCTTGCGGTCGAGCCGCTCCCGCACGGCCTGGATGTCCTTTGGCCCGATGCCGCAGCAGCCGCCGACCATGGTGGCGCCGGCCTCGATGCAGCGCATGATCGCTGCGACGTAGAGGTCGCGTGGCAAATCCTTGCGGGGGCCCGTGACGACCTCGTTGTCGAGTGTCCAGCCTTCCGGTACCGCCGCGAGGCGGTTCGGATAGCAGCCGAGCGGCTTGTCGGTAAGTTGGGCCAGCTCAGCGAGCGCCACCTCGATGGCCTCTGGGTGGGTGCAGTTGAACAGGAAAGCGTCGATGGCGAGCCCGTCGAGGCGACGGTGCGCCTCGGTCACGCTCTCGCCGCTGCGAAGGCCGGCGCCGGGCTTCTCGCTTAAGGTCCACGAGACGTACACGGGCTTGCCGCCACCCGCATCGAGCGCCGCAGTGGCCGCCGTGTGCGCCTCCTCGGCGGATGCCATCGTCTCGCAAATGAACAGGTCCACGTGATCCGACATCGCCCGCACCATGTTGCGGTACACCGGCATCGATTCCTCCGGGTCTGGCACCAAATCGGGGCGATAGCTTTCGGACATCGGCGGCAGCGAGCCAGCCACGAGAACGCCACTCCCTTCGGGAGCCACTTCCCGTGCCAGCCGCGCGGCCTTCTCCGTCAGCTCCACGTAGCGATGCGCGAGGCCGCCCTTGCCGAGATAGCTCGGAATCGTGGAGTAGGTATTCGTGATGATGACGGTGGCGCCGGCGGCGATGTACTCGCGGTGGATCTCCGTCACCATCTCCGGGTTGTCGATCAGGACGGTCGCCGACCACAGCCCGTGCGCCGCCTCCGGCACGCGCCGCTGGATTTCGCCGCCCATGCCACCATCGAGAATCGTGACCATCTGACTTGCTCCGCATCACCTGTGGGATGACGCGAGTGTGGGGCAATCGGGACAGTCGGGGCAAGCGGAAGAGCTTGCGTTGAGCAATCGGGACCGACTTTCGTTACGGTGTGGGCTTTGGGCTTTCGGCGCGCCATGAACGACGACATCCGCTTCTTTCCCGCCGCGCCGGGACATGCGAAATCCCCTTCCGCGCGGCAGGTGCAGAGCTTCAACGAGCGCGGCTACATCGCCCCGCTCGACGCCCTCTCCGCAGCCGAGGCGAACGCCAGCCGGGTCTATTTCGACGGCTTGCTCGAACGCATGCGCGCCATGGGCGACGGTCGCAACGCGTACGCCATCATGGGCTACCACAACCGCTGCAAGGGCATCTGGGAACTGGCCCAGCACCCGACGATCCTTGACTATGTCGAGGACCTCATCGGTCCCGACATCATCTGCTGGTCGAGCCACTACTTCTGCAAGGTGCCTGAGGACCCGAAGCGCGTGCCGTGGCATCAGGACGCCACCTACTGGCCGGTGCGCCCGACCATGACGGTCACCGCCTGGCTTGCCATTGACGACGTGGACGAAGCCAATGCGCCCATGCAGTTCCTGCCCGGAAGTCACCGCCACGGCCCTATCGAATGGCACCAGGCCCAAGGCGAGGTGGCACTGCAACAGGAGATTCCGGCGCCGGAACGCTTTGGCGCGCCGGTGAGCAACACCATGCACGCCGGCCAGATTTCCCTGCACACCAGCACGTTGGTGCATGGTTCGGCGCCGAACCGATCGGGCCGCCGCCGCTGCGGCCTGACCTTCCGCTACATCCCGTCAAGCTGCGGCGTGCTGCCGAAAGCGGAACGGGTGCTCCGCGACGGCATCGTCTGCCGCGGCGACCCAAGGCACTGGCGCGTGAATGCCTGCCCGCCCGCAGACGACTTGACCCCCATCCACAGGGCGTACATGGACGAATGAAGAAGACACGCGTTGCGAGAGGGGCAAGATGGCCTTGCGCGCAGCAACCACCAATGCAGCACTACTGCGACAGGCGCTGGACGAACTTGATTGGCAACTTGCCCTTGGGGCGCAGCAGCGGCACGTGTTGGAGCGCCGGCGCGTCCGTCATGGCAAGCTCCAGGTCGAACCGACGCAGCAAGGGCACGAAAAGCGCCTTGATCTCCAACAAGGCAAAGTGAGTCCCCATGCACATGTGGCTTCCCCTGCCGAACGGGACCCACGCAAACGGGTCAACCTGCTGACGCGCCGAACCGGTGAGAAAGCGGTCGGGCCGGAAGGAGTTTGGGTCCTCGAACAGGGACTCGTCGCGATGACAGACCTGAGGCGGGAGCAGTATGTGGCTGTTGGCCGGAATGCGATGCCCGCACCAGTCGAACGATCGCACACTGCGTCTCGGAAGGAACTGTATGGGCGCGTAGAGCCGGAGCGTCTCCCGGAAAACCGCCTCGGCCACCGGCATGTCCGACAGTGCCTCCAGGGTGGGCGCATCGCTGAGGTTACGGGCGGCGATCTCGGTGCGCAATCGTGCCTGCCACTCCGGATGCCGTGCCAGTGAGTACATCATCAGCGACATGGCGCTGGCCGTCGTCTCGTGGCCGGCGAAGAACATGCCGAATACATGGTCCACGACATCCTCGTCGCTGAGTCGACGGCCGCTCGAGTCCGTATAGCGTGACAGGCGACTGAATAGGTCTCGCCCCTCGGCGGTGCGGCGTCTCGGCACGTCGGCAAGAAACGCGTCGCGCAGCCGATTGCGAGCGCGCAGGGCGCTGCAACGCTTCCGCCTTGAAGAACGGCCTCAGCAGTTCACGGTGGAAGGCATGGGCCTCGAAGTCCCGCAGCAGCACGAAGCCGTTGAAGAAGTCCAGGATGGCCTCCCAGCCCAACCGGCTCGAGAAGTTGCGGCCGGCATCGAGTAGCACGAGACGGTTGGCTGCGGGTCCCGCGAGCACGACCACGCGTCGGTTGCGCAACACGCCCACGGTGAAGCAATCCCCGTGTTCGGCGCGCATGTCGATGAGGAACGACGTTAGATCGGGAAATAGCTCGCGGACATTCCCGAAGTACCAGTGTCCACGCGGCCCCGGAAGGTGGGCCAAATCGTCGGTTGGGGTGCGCGGCAGGCCATCTGAGGAGACTTGGATCGCGGGCACGTGCTGCATGACGATTTCCTGTGGCGAAATCCGACTTCGCTGCTAGTATCCGTGCAATCACTCGGTTTTCATACTCGGATTCTCCTCGCGATGAGCAACACCCATCAGGCGCCCCCGAAAACCGCGTACTCGCTGCGCAAGCACCCCAAGCAACGCCGCGCCATCGCCACCGTGACGGCGATTCTTGACGCGGCTGCTCGGATTCTCATCGAGTCTGGGTATGCGGCGGCCAGCACCAACCGGATTGCCGAACGGGCGGGCGTCAGCATCGGCTCGCTCTACGAGTACTTTCCACGCAAGGAGGCGATCTTCGGGGAATTGCGCCGACGGGAATCCCAAAGGGCGTACGCCGAACTCATGGCCGGGGGTCGCCCGGAGCACCCGCGGGACGCGATACGTCACATCGTCCGCTCCCGGCTCCGCTGGATGCGTCGGAACCCAGCCCTGTACGCTGCCTTGGAAGCCGAAGTGCCGAGGCATGCGATCGCCGAAGTCGAGGCCGAGATCTCGGGGGATTTCCGGAGCGCGTCCCTCGCATTTCTCGACGCGCATCGGAGCCTGCTGCGCCCGAAGGTAGAACTGGGGTTCTTGGCGGAGTTCCTCACACGCGTCGTCAGTGCCACAGCCAACGATTACGGCTTGCGAGCTCCCGAGCGACTCGACGATCCGCGACTCGAACACGCATTGATCGACATCGTTGAACGCTACCTGCTCAAAGACGATCGCTGATCCGAATCAGCGGAGGCGCTTGGCTTTCGCACGCCAATGCCGCCATGGACCGGCACCGTTTCATCACGCTTCGGTTATCGTTGCCGCGTCCATCTGGTCGGATTGAATGGGGAGCGGACGATGGGAGAGGCAAACCTCTGGGTGGGGCAGCGCACGATTCGCCCGGACGGCGAGGAGAAAGTCACCGGCAAGGCACGCTTCGGTGCGGACTTCAGCCAGCCCGGGATGCTCTGGGGCAAGGTGCTGCGCAGTCCGCATCCCCATGCCCGCATTCTCTCGATCGACGCTTCCCGCGCCGAGGCATTGACGGGCGTGAAAGCGGTCATCACCGGTGCGGACCTGGTGGACTTCCCCGTGGACACGCCCGTGCAGGTGGGACCGGCGGACATGCGCTTCGTCAGCCGCAACGTGATGGCGCGGGACAAGGCGCTCTACGCCGGCCACGCGGTGGCGGCGGTGGCGGCCACAAGCCCGCAGGCTGCCCTGGAGGCGCTCGAACTGATCGATGTCGAATACGAGAAGCTTCCCTGGGTGATCGACGTCGAGGAAGCCATGAAGCCCGACGCCCCGGTGCTGCACGACTTCCTCCGAACCGACGGCATCGAGCCGCCTCCCGACACGCCGAGCAACATCGCCAGCCGGTCCGGTTTCACCCTTGGCGACGTGGAGGCGGGCTTCGCCGCAGCGGACGTGGTGATCGAACAGAGCTTCCGTACCCGGCCGGTGCACCAGGGCTACATCGAACCCCACGCTTGCCTGGTCAGCGTCGGCGGCGACGGGCGCGCGACCATCTGGAGTTCCAGCCAAGGCCACTTCATGGTGCGCAACGCCACCGCCAAGATGACCGGCGCGCGGCTTTCCGACATCCGCGCCATTCCGGCGGAGATCGGCGGTGGCTTCGGCGGCAAGACCATCGTCTATCTCGAACCCCTTGCCTATGCGCTCAGCCGCAAGAGCGGGGCGCCGGTGAAGATGGTGATGACGCGGGAGGAGGTGTTCCGCGCCACGGGCCCCACCTCCGGCTCGTCCAACACCGTGCGCATCGGCGCCAAACGCGACGGCACCATCGTCGCGGCGGAAGCCACGTTCCGCTTCCAGGCTGGCGCCTTCCCCGGCTCGCCGGTGCGGGCAGCCGCCAACTGCGCGTTCGCGCCCTACAACATCCCCAACGTGTCGGTGGTGGGCTACGACGTGGTGATGAACCGGCCCAAGTGCAACGCCTACCGCGCCCCCGGCTCTCCCATCGCCGCATTCGGCGTCGAGTCGGTGATCGACGAACTGGCCGAGACGCTGGGCTTGGATCCGATCGCGCTGCGGGAGAGGAACGCCGCGCAGGAAGGCACGCGTGCCGCCTACGGGCCAACCTTCCGTCGCATCGGCTTTCAGGAGACGCTGGAAGCCGCCAAGTCGCATCCGCACTACTCCGCCCCGGTGCCGGAAGGCGGTGGCCGGGGCATCGCCTCCGGCTTCTGGTTCAACGTCGGCGGCGAGTCGAGCGCGCAGGTGGCGATCAACGAGGACGGCACCGTCGCCATCACCACCGGACACCCGGACATCGGCGGCTCGCGTGCGTCCATGGTGAACATGGCGGCGGAAATCCTGGGCATCCACTACCGCGATGTGAGCGTGCTCGTGGGCGACACCAACAGCATCGGCTACAGCGCCACCACCGGGGGCAGCCGGGTGACGTTCGCCTCCGGCACGGCCGTTACCGAGGCGACTCGTGCCGTGGTGCAGCACCTGCGCGAGCGCGCCGCGATCCTGTGGGACATCGATCCGGAAGCCGTGGAATGGCAGGACGGTCATGCCCATCCCGCCGGCGCCAACGCCGGCGACTTCGAGCCGCTGTCGCTCGCGGAACTGGCCGGCAAGGCATCCCAAACCGGCGGTCCCATCGTCGCGCAAGTGTCGGTCAACGCCCAAGGCGCGGCGCCAGCCTTTGCCACACACATTTGCGACGTGGCGGTGGATCGCGAGACAGGAAAGGTGGACGTGGTGCGCTACACGGCCGTGCAGGACGCCGGCCGCGCCATCCACCCCGGCTACGTGGAAGGCCAGATTCAGGGGGGCGTGGCCCAGGGCATCGGCTGGGCCTTGAACGAGGAGTACATCTACGACGACAACGGCCAGCTCGAAAACCCCGGCTTTCTCGACTACCGCATCCCGGTCGCCTCCGACCTCCCGATGATCGAAACGGAAGTGGTGGAAGTCCCCAACGACGCCCATCCCTTCGGCGTGCGCGGCGTCGGCGAAGTCCCCATCGCGCCACCGATGGCAGCGGTAGCCAACGCCATCCACAATGCCTTAGGGCTGCGCCTGCGGGAGTTGCCCATGTCACCCCCGAAGGTGCTCGCGGCGATGGATGGTGAACGCAGCGCCTAACGGTACGGCCCTTCTACCGAGCAACTGCCCCGGCTCTACGATCGCCGTAGACCAGGACGCCGGTGTCTACGGCGACCACCGCGTATCCGCATCACCGTGGATCAACTCTCTGAGCTCCGGCCAAGCGTATCGCGCCAGCAGATCGGGTGCGTTGGGGCGCCGCGCCGTAGATCCTTAAAGGGAGTTTCCGCCAGGAGCCTGCGGCGTAGAAACGACCGACCGGAGCGGCTGCCCGTCTCCTTGGCGCGTCGCTTGGCCCGTACCACCAACTCCTCGTGAATGTCGATTCGTCGTTATCATGGAGCCAAATTAGCCGTACTCGGAAACATGGGGAAGGGTGGCACCAGCGACCAAGAGTCGAAGGAGCGTGCCCACGACCACCGCCGGAGCGCTGAGCAGCTAGCTGCAGAAAGGTTCCGTGCTTGGCGGGCAGGCCGCCGACCCGTCGGGATGACAACGGAGGAGTTGCTTGATCTGATCCGCGGGGGTCGTTCTCATTAAGCCGAACGCGCACGGGCCACTATGGAATCTCGAGCCATCCCAAGAGCAGCGCAGGCCTGTTCCCTTGACACCGAGGGGAACTGGTCGAGGAACTCCCCCAGGGTCTCTCCGCCTTCCAGATAGTCAAAAAGGGACTGGACTGGAACGCGTGTGCCAACAAACACGGGCGTGCCGCCAGATATTTGCGGGTCGCTGTGGCAGATGTGGGGAAGATCGAGTTTCATCTGCTGACCCTACTCCATGCGCTGGTGTCGGACGGACATTCTTAAGGGAGCAGGAGCCGTTTCGTGCGCTCGTGAACACGATCTTAGAGTCCATCCGCGTTTGCGGGCCCACGGTTACGGCCCGTCTTCGTCGAAGTACCAGGTGGCTGGGTGATAGGAC
>VXPR01000250.1:5043-7158 GCA_009839405.1 Gammaproteobacteria bacterium | reverse complement strand
CCTGGTACGACGGCCTGAACTCATGGCAAACCTCGCGCAATCCAGACCCCGCAGCGCGGGCGAACTTCCAGCGCCGGGGCGAACTGACGCATGCAACCATCGCTTACGCCACACGGCTGATCCAATGATCCCGCTCCGACGCACCGGCCAGCGCGAGGAAGCGGAAAGGACCAGCGCCGCCAAGACCGAGGGGGAGATTTCGCT
Organism: Gammaproteobacteria bacterium; assembly: GCA_009839405.1. GTDB lineage: Bacteria > Pseudomonadota > Gammaproteobacteria > Pseudomonadales > Azotimanducaceae > VXYL01. Next base: position 6,954 of record VXPR01000250.1, on the reverse strand, counting down.
GGCCGACGAAGCCCTTTTCGCCAACGACACGTTCTACCTCGCCTTCGCCGAAAAGGACGTGGAGGCCATGTCGCGCCTGTGGGCAAAACGCCATCCGACCATCTGCATTCACCCCGGCTGGCCCGCCATCCATTCCCGCGACAAGATCGTCGAGAGTTGGCGGAGAATCCTCACCAATCCCGACCAGCCCGGCATCGACTTCTACAATCCCGTGGCGCACGAGGCTGGCAATGTGGTGCTGGTGACCTGCTACGAGGAACTCCCCGGCGGTGTCTGCATCGCCACCAACGGATTCGTGGTAGAAGATGGGCTGCGTCTGTTCCACCATCAGGCGACGCCCTGTGCCAATCCACCACCCCCCAGGGGGGCGAGCGATTCAAAGGGCACGAGGTGACGTAGGCAACCCACGGCAAGTCCAAGGGGCGGCCCGCTGCACTGGAGGAATGCGGCCCGAGGCGCATCGCCAAGGAGGCGTTGAGATCGTGAGACCCATGCGCTCGCCGGCGCACGCGGCAAACCCGGCGAGACGCCCAGCCCAGTTCGCGGGAGTCCTGCTCGCGGCGATGTTGCTTGCCGGCTGTGGCGAGGATGCCCAGATTCGCCCAGGGGCCACCACCGAGGTGGCGGCCGCGGAAATCCGCCAGCCGGAAGCAACCGCAACCCAGACAGCCACCGACGGCAAGGCGGCACAAGCCGCCACCGGCGAAAAGGCGGCCGAAGCCAAGAAGGACACCAAGGAGGAAACTGCCGCCCAGCGCGTCGCCGATTTTCGCGCCATGGCGGGTCGCCGGGGCGAGCAAGAGCGTCCACCCGTCCCGGTGGCGGTAACCACCATTGCCGTTGGTGCTGTCGAGGACTTCTATCGCGGCGCCACCAATCTCACCGCCGCCGAGGAAGCCGTGGTGGTGGCGCGCACCCGGGGCGTCGTGCAGGCCCTCTTCGCCGAGGAGGGCGACGTGGTTCAGGCCGGGCAGCGCCTCGCGCAACTGGAAACGGAACGGCTCGAGCTCGAAGTGGCTCGCTCGCGCACCCAGCTTGCCAACCTTGGAGCCGCCTTCGAGCGCGCCCAGCGCCTGCACGAATCGCGCATGATCTCCCCCACCGAGTACGACAACGCGCGCTTCGCCTTTCACACCGAGCGCACGAATCTGCAGTTGCGCGAGTATGAACTCCGCGAGGCGGCGATTCGCGCCACCATCGACGGGGTCATCACCCGGCGGCTGGTCAAGGTTGGCTTCTCCTTGAGCGAGAGTGAACCGGCGTTCGAGATGAAGCGCCTCGACACCATCGAGGCGGAGCTCAACGTGCCGGAACGGGAAACTGGACGGATCCAAGCCGGACAACTGGCGCATGTGGCAGTGGATGCTCTGCCGGATTCCGAGTTCGACGGCAAGGTGCTGCGGGTGGCGCCGGAAGTCGATCCCACCTCCGGCACCTTCCGCGTCACCGTCACCGTGGACAACGCCGACGGTCGCCTCCGCCCCGGCATGTTCGGCCGGGTCGCCATCCGCGTGGACCGCCACGAAGACGCCCTCCTGACCCCCTTGGACGCGGTGGTCGTATTCCGCGACCAGAGCAGCCTGTTCATCGTGCACGAAGGCCTCGCCGAGCGTCGCGAAGTGACGACCGGCTATGTCTCCGAAGGCAACATCGAGATCCTCGAAGGCGCAAGCGCCGGCGAACTCGTGGTGATGACCGGCCAGGAGGGCCTCCGCGACGGCGCCCGCGTGCGCATCGTCGAAGGCTGACAGGGGAACCCTCCATCATTCAAGGACGGGCCTTGGGAGAAGGCAAAATGCCCCCCTTCCATGGAACAGATTGCGCGAACCCAATGATCGTGGGCGGATTTCCTCGTAGGGGGGGGGGGGGGGGGCCCAGCGGGCCCCGAGCCCACAGCAGGAAGTGTACAAA
>VXPR01000250.1:0-5033 GCA_009839405.1 Gammaproteobacteria bacterium | reverse complement strand
GGCTTGTCCCAGGACAAGCCCGTCCCCTACGAGGAAAGTGCCGTACATGCCTCGTCGGTCGGAGGCGAAGCGGCACTAGCTCATGGGCGTAATCCCCACCGCCATCGCCCGCCCCGTCACCGTCGCCATGGCGACCTTTGCCGTGGCCCTTTTCGGTGCCCTTTCGCTGGATCGGCTTGGCCTCAACCTGCTGCCGGAACTCGCGTACCCCACCCTTACCATCCGCACCGATTTCGAGGGTGCAGCCCCTGCCGAAGTGGAGGAGCAGATCACGCGGCGGCTTGAGGAGCGGGTGGGCGTCATCAACGGCGTGCGGCGGATGCACTCCATCTCCGCAGCCGAACGCTCCGACGTCGTGCTCGAGTTCGCCTGGGGCACCGACATGAACACCGCCGCGGTGGAGGTGCGCGAGAAGCTCGACCTCGTCCGGCTTCCCCTCGACATCGAGCGCCCTTCCATACTGCGCCTCAATCCCAACCTCGACCCCATCGTCCGCGCCGCCATCGTCCTGCGCGAGCGCGGCAGCGCCGCCGACCTGCAGCCCCGCCTGCAGGAGCTCCGGCGTTTCACCGAAGACGTCGTGAAAAAGCGGCTAGACCCGGTGCTGGGGGTCGCCGCCGTGCTGGTGAGCGGCGGCTACCAGGACGAGATCGCCGTCAACGTCGATCAGGAACGCATCTCGCAGCTCGGCATGAACGTCGAGATGCTCGGCCAGCGTCTGCAAGCTGCCAACGTCAATCTTTCCGGCGGCCGACTGGAAGATCGCGGTCAGGAATTCCTCGTCCGCACCATGAACGAGTTTGCCACCGTCGAAGACATCAAGGACACCATCGTCTTCCAGCAGAACGGCAGCGTCCTCAGGCTCAAAGACGTGGCCGATGTGTTCGAGAGCCACAAGGAACGCGACAGCGTGATGCGCGTGGACGGCTTCGAGGCCATCGAGATCGCCATGTACAAGGAGGGCGACGCCAACACGGTGGCCGTCTCGGGCGACATCGCCGAACGCATGGCAGAGATTGCACGAGAGCTGCCGCCGGCTTACGAACTGGTGAAGATCTACGATCAGGCCGACTTCATCGCCGCCGCCATCGACGAGGTGCAGTCGGCCGCCATCATCGGCGCCGCGTTCGCCGTACTGGTGCTGTTCCTGTTCCTCAAGGACGCCCGCAGCACCCTCATCGTCACCGCCACCATCCCCGCCTCGGTGCTGGCGACCTTCGTGCTCATGGATGCGTTCGACATCACCCTCAACATCATGAGCCTAGGCGGCATCGCCCTGGCGGTGGGAATGCTGATGGACAACGCCATCGTCGTGCTCGAGAACATCGCCCGCCATCGCGACGCCGGCACCGCGCCTCAAGGCCATGCCACGTCCGGGTCGGCCTCGCTATCGCTTGCCGAAGCGGCGGAACGCGGCACCAGCGAGGTAAGCGGCGCGGTGCTGGCTTCCACCATGACCACCATTGCCGTGTTCCTCCCCCTGGCCTTCGTCGAAGGCATCGCCGGGCAGCTATTCCGCGACCAAGCGCTGACCGTGGCATTCGCCCTCGTGGCGTCGTTGATCCTTGCCTTCACCCTCATTCCCATGCTGGCGGCGGTTCGGGTTGCACCGCGAGACACCTTGGCAACGGAAGAAGGCGGCGCGGGGGGTCGAACGCACAAGGCCCTCGCACCGCTCGGCTGGTTGGTGCGGGGCCTCGCTCTCCTGTGGCGCGGACTGATGCGAGGGACGAACCTGGCGATGCGCCCCGTGCAGTGGGCATTCGACGCCGGCTACGCCCAAGTTCTCGCCGGCTACACGGCATTGCTCACCCTCGCACTCCCCCCCGGGCCGCTACCGCGCGTCCCCCCCTATGCCTGGGGGGGCGCCACGGCAGCGATGGCACCCTCGCTGCCGGTGCAGCTCATCCCGCCGCTGTCGCAGGGAGAGTTCCGCATCGACATGGAACTCGAGCCGGGCACGCGCCTCGAACGAACCGACCAAGTGCTGGCGGAAACCCAAGGCGCTCTCCTCGCCTATCCCATCGTCGAGCGCACCTATTCCGTCGCCGGCACCGGCGGCAAGCTGGACGCAAGCTCCGTGGGCGGCGGCGAGCAAGTCGGCGAACTGAGCGTGGTGCTGCAAGACGGCATCACCCCCGGCGACGAGTCACTCATCATGTCCCTCGCCCGCTCGGCGGTGGCGGCGATGCCGGGCACGCAGTTCAAGGTGGAACGCCCACAGCTATTCACCTTCGCGACGCCGCTCGAGGTGGAAATCTCCGGCACCGATCTCGAAGACATCGAGAGCATCGCCGAACGGCTCGTTGCCGCCATGTCCGCCTCGGAGTCTTTCAGCGACGTGGAGTCCAGCATCCGCCCCGGCTACCCGGAACTGCAGATCGACTTCGATCAGGAGCGCACAGCCGCCACGGGGCTCTTCGTGCCGGAGGTCGCATCCCGCGTGGTGCGCAAGGTGCGCGGGGACGTGCCCACCAAGTTCACCTGGGAAGACAAGCGCATCGACATTCGCCTCAGACTCGACGAAGGCGACCGGGACTCGCAAGAGGACGTGGAGAACCTGCTGGTGGACGCCGGCGACCGCCAGATTCGCCTCTCCGCCTTGGCCGATGTGACCTTGGCGACAGGCCCGGCAGACATCCAGCGCATCGGCCAGAAGCGCGTGGCGGTGGTCAGTGCCCATGTCGAGCACGGCGACCTCGCGCTCGGCGGCGCCGAGGTGTCGCAGTTGCTCGAAGCGATTCCGCATCCACCGGAAATCACCAGCCGCGTCGGCGGTCAGGCGGAGGAGATGGAGGCGTCGTTCGAGTCGCTGCTGCTCGCCCTCTCGCTGGCGCTGATTCTCGTGTATCTGGTGATGGCGTCGCTGTTCGAGTCGCTCCTGCACCCCTTCGTCATCATGTTCACGGCACCGCTCGCCGCCATCGGCGCGATTCTCGCTCTGCTTGCCACCAACACATCCGTCTCCGTGGTGGTCTTCATCGGCGCCATCCTGCTCGTCGGCATCGTCGTCAACAACGCCATCGTGCTGGTGGACCGCGTCAACCGCCTGCGCCTCGAAGGCATGGAACGCCGCGCCGCCGTCATCGCCGGCGCCCACCAGCGCTTCCGCCCCATCGTCATGACCACCACCACCACCGTCCTTGGGCTCCTGCCCATGGCCATTGGCCTCGGCGAAGCCGCAGAACTGCGCACCCCCATGGCAATCACCGTAATCGGCGGCCTCTTGATCGCCACCTTGCTGACCCTCGTGGTGATCCCGGTGGTGTACGACCTGGTGGACCGCAAGAAGATCCACGGCGACGTCTTCGAAGGCGGCGAAAGCCCCACGTGACCTGACAAAGTGGCGAGGTTGCGCTGCCGTCCAGACATCCTGCTGGAGACCGACGTCCACTTGCAGAACCCGGCGATGAAGTCTGGCAAGGAACCCTTCCGCGTGACCGCTCCGCCAGGCGGCACTCGCGACAGAGCCATCGGGGAATGGCTGCTGCCCCTTGCTCCACATCAGGTTCCTTGAACGCAGGCCAGGGCGGGCGTAAGGTCCTAGGCTTCTCCGGTCCGCGGGCTTGGAGGGTCGAAATCCAAATGGACAAGGCCAGTAGATGGACGAACGACCACGATCGGCTCGATGAGATCCGGCGCCAGACGCATATCGCCATAGCCGCCAAGATAGACGAGGATCGCTCGTTGCTCGATTTGCCCAAGCGGAACATCCACCGATGGGCAGATCGGGCGGGATACATGCACGGTGCGTACGCCGAGTGGTTGGTGTTTCTCGACAAGCCCTGGCCAGAGATCAGGTCGGTGCTCGTTGCCGACGACGAAGACGCGAGGCGCATGCGACAAAGCTCGCCCTTCACCGGAATCCTCTCACCGTGGGAGCGCCGGACGATCCGTGAATCGGTCACAACTTGAGCACATAGTCCGTGCGTCGGCGGCCATCTTGGCAACCGACGAGTTCATCGTCGTCGGGAGCCAATCCGTCCTCGGCAAGCACCCCAATCCTCCGGCTTCGCTCGCCATGTCGATCGAAGCCGACCTCTATCCCGTGGACGATCCGTCAAAGTCGGAAATCCTCTCGGCCACCATCGGCGAGGACTCGCACTTCCACGACACGTTCGGCGTCTATGCCGACGGCGTGTCCGAGACCACATCGACCCTCCCAGACGGTTGGCGGGACCGCCTCATCAAGCTGCAGAACGAAAACACAGGCGGTGCAATCGCTTGGTGCATCGACCCCACCGACCTCGCCATCGCAAAGCATGTAGCGGGACGGGAAAAGGACCTAGAATTTACGGCTGCAATGGTTCAGCACGGAATCATCAACCATTCCGCATTCCTCGAACGGCTTCACACGCTGGACCTTACACGCGAGAGTCGCGAACGCATCTTGACGCGCTTCACCCGGCAGGTCGCGGGGGCAAGCAAGGACTAGGGGAAGCTGCACAGGGAGCAGCCGCGACTGCTGAGGTACGGGCGCTTCTCCTGAGATGTCGGCGTTCGCCATCAGGCTTGCAGGGGCTACCTAAGGCAAACGGCATGGCGAAGCGGGTCGTGCGTTGGGGTCAGTGAAGGGCGTCCGGGGTGTAGGCTATGTCGCCGCCTGCAAGTCCTCGGACCAGTCGCGCCACATGTTTGCCTGTGGTGGGTCCATGCGGCGATGGTCGAGGTCGGTGCGGGAGAAGTCGCAGAGCACCGCCTGCCGCATTACGCTCGACGTGTTGTGCCCGGCCATGTGCGCCAGGCGGTGGTGCCAGAGGACGACGTCGCCGCGTTCCCCCCAGCAATCGACTGGTTCGGTGTCTTCCATCACGCGTTCGAGTTCTGCGAGATAGGCCGGAGTGTGGACGATGCCCTTGTGCCTTGGCAGGTGGTCGTAGTAGGGAAGCCGCAGCTGGTCGTATTGCAGCTGGAACGTGGGGTAGAGGCGCCGGTGCGAGCCGGGCCAGACCTTGAACGCGCCGCCATTCGGCGGCACGTCGGCGAGCAGGCCCACTAGGCCCAAATGGAATGGGTGGCCGTCTGTGTGGCCT
>VXPR01000552.1:4126-7172 GCA_009839405.1 Gammaproteobacteria bacterium | reverse complement strand
CCCCCCCCCACCCCCCCCCCCCCGCCCCCCCCCCCCCCCCCCCCCCCCCCCCCCCTCGGGCGCGCTGGTTGGCTGTTGTCCTACCAGGAGTTGCGCAGTTCGCGCAGGCCCAGGAACACGTCCTTGGGGGTTGGCTCCGGCGGCAGGTCCGGGAAGCTCTCGCGGAGTCGGGCGATCACCGAGGGGCTGCGCAGGCGGAAGAAGGTGTTGATCTTGCGCTCCTGGGCGATGGTGGTGACCATCGCGTTGTCTGGATCGTGACTGTCCTCGAGCTCGGCGAGGAGGTCAGCGGCGGCTTGGTTGTCGGGTTCGCGGTCCAGCGTGAAGGCGAGGTTGTTGGTGATGTAGTCGTGGCCCGGATAGATGCGGGTGTCGTCGCCGAGCGCATCGAGTTGCGCCACGAAGGTTTGGTAGAGCTCCTCCGGATGACCGCCGCCGTGGCAGTTGCCGGCGCCAGCGTTGAACAGCGTGTCGCCGCAGAAGAGCGCCGGGGTTTCGGTGCGGGAGAGCAGGCAGACATGGCTCATGGTGTGGCCCGGGGTGTCGAGCGCCACCAGTTCTACCGACGAGCCCACCTTCACCACGTCGCCGGCCGAGAGCCCCACGTCCATGCCGTCGATGCGGGCGCCCGCGTTTTCGTGCGCCAGGAGGCTCGCCCCGGTTGCCTCGATTACGGGGCCGTTGCCGCCGGTGTGGTCGCCGTGCTCATGGGTGTTGAGCACTTGGGTGATGCGCCAGCCCCGATCCTTGGCAGTGGCGAGGCAGCGCTCGTGGTCGAGAGGATCGACGGCAAGGGCCGCTCCCGTCTCGGAGCAGGCGATCAGGTAGTTGAAGTTGCGGTAGGCGTTCCGGGTCCAAATCTGTTCGACGATCATCATGCTTGGTTGTCCGTTAGATCGGTCGGTCGCCGGCAACCGTAACGCGGTAGCCGGAGCGCATCTCGGGGTAGTAGTCCCACATGGCGTGGTGCTGAACGCAGCGGTTGTCCCACATGGCGACCGACCCCGGCTGCCAGCGAAAACGGCATTGGAACTGCGGTTTGGCGACATGCGCGTAAAGGAACGCCAGCACCGCATCGCCCTCGTCCTGCGGCACGTCGCACAGCCGGGTGGTGAACACCGAATTGACGAACAGTGCCTTGCGCCCGGTGCGGGGATGCGTGCGGATCACCGGGTGTTCCGCACGGGGATACTCGCGTTCGCTGTCGTCGTATCCGATGCGACGATTTCTGTCGCGATAGTTCGGTCCGCCGTCGTGCTCTGCGCGCAAGCCGCCGAGATACTCCTGCATGGCCGGAGAAAGCGCGTCGTAGGCTGCGTACATGCTCGAGAACAAAGTGTCGCCGCCACCGCTCTCGGGCAGCGTGTGCAGGCGCAGGATCGACAGCATCGGCGGCTCGGCGTCGCAGCTCACGTCCGAGTGCCACCTATCGCCCGCGGTGCGCTTGGTGTTGGCGTCGGCGTGAACCTTCAGCACTTCGGGATGGCCAGGCGCACCGGGCGGGGCACTCGGGTGAATGTGCAGCGGCCCGAAACGCAAGCCCAGCGCCTTGTGCTGGTCGAGCTCCATTTCCTGGTCGCGGAAGAACAGCACTTGATGGGCGAGCAGGGCGGCCTCGACATCCGCGAAGCGGTCGTCGTCCAAGGTCGCAAGCTCCACACCGTGGACTTCTGCCCCGATGACCGGGGTGAGCGGTTCGATTTCCATGCCGAGGATTGTACGCCCGGTTGTGGCTGTCAGCGTCGGACTTCGCCACGTTGGCGGCGAAGTCTGACGGCTGTCAGAACTGGAACTCCGGCAGCTGCACCGTCAAGCCATCGAGTTCGTCCGTGACAGGAATCTGGCAGGAGAGGCGGGAGGTGGGCGAACGCTCCGGATTGAGGTCGAGCATCTGTTCCTCCGTCTCTCCGGGTGGCCCGAGCGCCGCGTAGGCGTCATCGGTCAGCATCACGTGACACGTGGCGCACGCACATTCGCCGCCGCAATCCGCATCGATGCCGGGAACGAGGTTGTCGATGGCGGCAAGCATGAGGGAGCGGCCGTTCTGGGCCTCGACCTCGTGCACCGTGCCGTCATGCTCGATGAAGCGAATGCGGGTCACTTGCCGATCCAGGCGGCGTCGCGCTTTTCGCGGAAGGCGGCCATGCCCTCGGCACCCTCGTCGCTGCGGAACATGCGCCCGCTCCACTCGGCCGTCTCGCGGAAGCCCTCCTCGATGGAAAGCTCCGGCACGCGGCGCACGAGCTTCTTGCATTCGACCACCGCGATGGGGCCGCCTCGGTTGATCATGTCGATCTCTTCGCCTACGGCGGCTTCGAGTTCCTGCCTCGGCACGGCGCGGTGTGCGAAGCCCATTTCCACGGCCTCTGCCCCAGTGAAGCGTGCGCCGGTGACGAACAGCCTCATGCCGTGGTGGCGGCCGAGCTTGGGCAGGCACACCACGGAGATGACCGCCGGAATCACGCCAATGCGAACCTCGCTGAAGCTGAACTGCACTTCCTCGGCGGCGATGACGATGTCGGAAGCGCCAACGAGACCCAACCCGCCGGCGAATGCCGCACCGTTCACCGCTGCAATCACTGGTTTCGGGCTCTCCATGATGGTGGTGAGAACCTGCGGATAGGGCACTGAACTGCGCCCCTCGATGCTTGCGCCGGGTGGGCTCTTGAGGTCGGCGCCGGCGCAGAAGGCAGGGTCGGTGCCCGTGATGACGATGGAGCGCACCCTTTCGTCGGCATTGGCGGCAAGCAGGTTGTCGTAGAGCTCCGCCACGAGAACGGCAGACAGCGCATTGCGATTCTGCGGTCGATTCAGCGTGATCCAGGCGGCGCCATCACGAACTTCATACAGCGTGGCTTCAAGGTCCGGCACGGGCTTCTCCTTCAAGGGCTTCCTGCGGAAGTCTGTCGCTTTGCGGTGGGGGCGGCAAGGGCAACGCAGATCGGCTTGTCCTTGTAGGGGACGGGCTTGTCCCGTCCCGGGGGGGGGGGGGGGGGGAAGTGTCACACCAGCCCCGGGACACCCCGACCCAAACCAAGAAATAAAA
>VXPR01000552.1:2067-4116 GCA_009839405.1 Gammaproteobacteria bacterium | reverse complement strand
CGGTTGAGTCAACAAGCCCGTCCCCTACCATAGGTCCGCGCCTAAGGGACAACCGTTGGCCCATGCGCCTTGAGCGGGAGGTCGTGGTAGTCGCCGGGGCAGGCCAAGGTGTTTGCTTTGTGTTCGCGCCAGAGTTCGCCGAACCAGGCCGGCACCGGCTCGTCGCCGCACTGCCCGGCGAGTTCGTTCAAGTATTCGATCTGGGTGCTCTCGAGGCGATGGAAGTGGCGCTCCGCGATGCCGGCGCTGCGGTTGCGCCTGAGTTCCCGTGCCAGCGCCGATCGGCGTTCGGTGCGCGGCGGCAGCTCGAAAGCGCCGGCAAGCAGGCGCGCGAACCAGCGCGCCTGACGCTGAAAGAAAGGGAACGGGACGATACGAAAGCCAAGCCCGACGAAGGCTAGGCTCGGGTGGTCGATGTCGAGCAGTTGCCGATAGACGTTGCGCACGCGGTTGTTGCGGACGCGACCGCCCACGGGCGGGGGCAGGAACGGCAGACGGTAGTGGTAGCCGGTGCAGAAGAGGATGGCGTCCACGTTACGGATGCGCCCGCCGCCGGTTAGCACCGCGTCCGCGCCGTCGAGGCTTGTCATCGACGGACAGCGGACGATGCCGTCTCTGCCCCTGATGGTCTGCGTGAAGGCACGACCGGAGAAATGCACGGTCGCGACGCTTGCCAGTTCGCGTGCGAGGTCGGCACCGGAAACCGACGAGCCGAGCACCACCACGCGCTTGCCGGCGAACGGTTCTGGTCTCCGGTAGTTGTGGCTGTGCAGGGCCGCGCCTGGGAAATGCTCGAGCCCTGGAAGCGACGGCACGATCGGTTCCGAGAAGTGCCCGTTGCACACGGCCACCGCATCGAACGGCTCGCCGAACACGCGCCACCCCTGGCCGGCAGGTGTCGCGCAAACCACCTCATGCTCGAAGCGAATGCGTCCGGTTATGTCGCAGTCGTCACTGAAGCGCTGAAGGTACTCGGCCACCTGAGCGTGCCCCGGATAGCGTGGCCAGCGGTCGTCGCCGCCGCCAACGCTGTCGAAGGTGTAGCCGTCGAAAGCCATCAGGTCCCGCGGCAGGTTGGTGGTGAGGGAGGCGTAAAGCGAGCCGTGGATGCGTCGCTCCGGACGTTGGCCAAGCGGGTCTGATTCAACGGCTTCCTCGTAATTCCACAGTCCGCCGACGCGGTTCGACTGCTCGAACACCTTGACGTCGTGGCCCTTGCGCAGCAGCTCGTGCGCCGTCACGAGGCCAGCGGCGCCGGCACCGATGACGGCGACGTTGCATCTTCGAGTAGTGGTCAAACTAAGGGCTCACGCCATTGCACGGCGCGCATTGTGCCTTCACTTGAGGAAAGTCGTGGTAGGGGAGGTGCTTGGCGTGCTCGTTGGGCAAGCCATCACACCGTCGCCGGGCCGTCCTCCCTGGCAACGAACGAGAGTGCCTGGCTGACGGTGCGGCGCAGGTGCTTGCGCTTGAGCGGCGTCTCGAGGAAGCGGCGGAGGGCAGCGACGCAGAGCGCGGCCACTTCCTCGGGCAGGCCCCGGACGAGCTCCTCCCGCACAGCGAGCGTCGTCTTCAGGAGGTGAACCGAGATGATGAACTCTGGGTCGCCGTGGTCGAACAGCCGCTCCACGGCGGAATCCATGTAGGCGTCGATGTCCGCGACGTACCATTGATCGAGGTTGGGCTCGGCGACGGTGAACGCCCGGTTGCGGCCCACGAAGCAGGCCATCTGCAGCAGGCCCTGCGGCCATTGGGTCGGGTGCCGCTCGCAGGATGCCCGCACCGCGGCGCCGAAGGTGAGCGCGTGGGTGAAGTCGAGCCAGTTCACGTTACCCGATATGGGGCCGCTTGTTTGCGTCGCCCGCTCTAGGTCGAAAGCCAGCATGTTCCACGCACAGGCGCCGAGGAGCGCGTTGTGCAGCCGTGTGGGATCGGCACCGGAGAAGTCGAGCGTCCGTTGCAGGGCGGATTCGATCCCCGTGCGGCGGAAGTCGCGCGGCGTCGGATCGGCGGCCCCCGCATTGCTGGTCGAGGGCCAGGCGGCAAGCG
>VXPR01000552.1:0-1967 GCA_009839405.1 Gammaproteobacteria bacterium | reverse complement strand
GCATCGCCGAGCCTGCGGCAGAGCGATCGCGCCTTGTCCACGTAGATCAGCGAATGGCCGAAACCGCTGTAGTGGGACAGCACCGCCCGCACCAAGCCCCGGTCGAGCGCGTCGAAACCGCCGAGGTGAAGGCCGCCGCGGGCGATGCGGCTTGCCCGCGCAACGTCTTCGTCTTCCACGGCGGCGACGAAGGCATCTTCGTCATAGGGCTCGCTGCCGGAGTCGAACGCGTAGCGTGGCTGTCGGAGGGCATCGTCAGCGATGTGGCCGACCGCCTCCAGAACGCAGGTCAGCTTGGCGTCTTGGCCCTGGCGCTCGTCGTGCAGCGCCAGCCAATCCGCAGCGCCGGCGTAGGCGTGCGTCCAGCCGAACTCGAAGCGCTCGGCGGACCATTCGATGGCGTCCGCCACAGCGAGCGCCGCATCGCCATCGATGGCCGCGAGGCGTCCGAGTTCGCGCGCGATGCGGAAGTAATCGTTGTCTTCCAATGCCGCGTGCAGGTCACGACGGACGCGCGCGCGCTTTTCTTCCGGGGGCTCGTCGGCGGTGTCCACCCAGATCCTGCCGTCTCGCACCTCGACCGGGTACACGCGCAGCCGGTCGCCGCCGTAGAGATTGGCGCCGTCCTTCAGGTTGAATTTCCAGTTGTGCCAATGGCAAGTGAGCCAGCAGCCATTGTCCAGGGTGCCTTCCGCCAGCGGATAGCCCTCGTGGGGACAGCGGTTGTTGCATGCGAGGATGCCGTCGGGAGTAGCGAAAAGCGCGATGTGCTTGCCATCCACGCGCACCGTCATGCGGGCGTTTTCCTCGCGCAGGGTGCGTGCGTCTGCGGCAAGGGACCAGCGGGAGTCCTTGCGTTCCACGGTGTCGCTCGTAGTCCTTCGGCAAGTCCTGACCGTAGCGTACGCGATGGCCGGCGCTGGCGGCAAATTGACGAGTTGGCGCACCGGATAGCCCGCCTCACCCTTCTGCAGGCCCCTTTGCACAGGGTGCTTGGCGGGCCTACCACCACACGGCGGCGTTCGCGCGGACGGAGCCCGGTTGCCTTCGCCCCCTCGCCCGTTGTCGAATGCGCGCCACCTACCGCCGGGGCGCATACATGACATTGGTTCTCGCCGAGCAGCGCTGGCTGCGGCTCAGTTCCTTCACGGCGTTCTACTTCGCGCAAGGCGTGCCCATAGGTCTCATCGCGGCGATCCTGCCTTGGCTGTCGCAGCGGGGCGTGTCCGAGGTGGACATCGCCTGGTATGCCACCGTCGTGGCGTTGCCGTGGGCGTTCAAGCTGTTAGCGGGCCCCTTCATGGATCGCTTCACCGCGCCGGCGATGGGGTTCCGACGGCCGTGGGCGCTTGCTGCACAGGCAGGTCTCGTTGCCGCCTTCGTGGCGCTGGCAGCGACAGCACCAGCGGCGCACGAGATGGTCGTCTTGATGGCGTTCGGCTTCCTCGTCAACACCTTCGCAGCGACCCAGGACGTTGCCGTAGACGGCATGGCCATCGACATCCTGCCCGAGGACGAACGCGGTCGCGCCAATGCCTTCATGGCCTTCGGGCAGACGCTGGGCGTGGCCGCGTTCACGGCGGTTTGCGGTTTCCTGTTGGTGCGGTTCGGAGTCGGCGGCGCGGCGGTCGCGTGCGGGTTCACGGTAGGCGTGATCTTCGCCCTGGTGTCCGTGGTACGGGAACGTGCCGGCGAGAAGCTCATGCCATGGAGCGAGGGCCGTCCGGCGCTCGTTGAGCGTATGCAGAGCGTGCGGTTCCGCGAGATCTTGCGCGACTTGCTGCGAGTGCTGTTCTTGCCGATGAGCCTGCTCTTGGTGCTGGTGGAGTTCCTGGCCCGCGTTCGCGACGGTATTGCGATCGTGGTGTTTCCAGTGATCGCGGTGCAGGAGCTGGGCTTTGACGCGCAGTCCTATGCCGCGTTCGACGCGGTGACCGGGCTGATCGCGGCGGTGATCGGGGTGGCGG
>VXPR01000480.1 GCA_009839405.1 Gammaproteobacteria bacterium | reverse complement strand
CCAGAAGCTGGTAGAGATCGCCCCGGCGTTTGCTCTTGCCGAAGACGTGCGCCGAGCCATGCTCGAGGCCGCGACCCGCATCGCCTCGGCGGCTTCGTACCGCGGCGTCGGCACCATCGAGTTCCTGGTCGATGGCCGCACCGACGGACGTTTCGTGTTCATGGAGGCAAACGCCCGCCTGCAAGTGGAGCACACCGTCACGGAGGAGGTGACGGGATTCGATCTGGTCGCCATCCAGTTGCAGATCGCCTCCGGCGCAACCTTGCGCGACCTTGGCCTCAAGCAGTCCGCCATCCCTGCCCCCAGAGGCGTAGCGGTGCAGGCCCGCGTCAATCTCGAAACCATGACCGAAGACGGCCAATCCCGCCCCGGCGGCGGCGTGCTCACGGCCTACGAACCGCCGGCCGGCCCCGGCATCCGCGTCGATGGCTTCGGCTACACCGGCTACGCCACCAGCCCGCACTACGACTCGCTGCTTGCCAAGGTCATCGGCCACGCCCACGACCTGCCCTCGGCATTGCGCAAGACGGGGCGCGCACTCTCCGAATTCAAGATCGAAGGCGCCCGCAGCAACACCGGCTTCCTGGCCGCCCTTCTCGACACCGCGCCCTTCGCCGACGGCGGCATCCACACCCGATACGTGGAGGAACACGCGGCGGACCTGCTCGCCATCGACGGCGCACGGGCGCGTTACTTCCAGCCCGAATCCACCGTCCAAAAGGCCGGAACAGACGTTGATCCCGACGACCCCCTCGCCGTGCTCGCCCTGAAGGGCCCTGCCGCGACCCCGCAAGCCCCGGCGCAAGCACCACCCCACGCCATCGGCCCGGCCGGCACCACAGCGGTGTCCGCCCCCCTCCAAGGCATGGTGATCGAGCTCAAGGTTGCCGTCGGCGATGCCGTGCAAAGGCGCCAGCCGGTGGCCGTGCTCGAAGCGCTCAAGATGGAGCACGTCATCGTCGCCGACGACCCTGGAATCGTCCGCGAAATCGCCCTCGAAGTCGGCGACACCATCTTCGAAGACACGCCGATCCTGTTCATCGAGCCGCAAGACATCGAGGGCGAGTTCGACACCGGCGAGACCATCGACCTCGACGCCATCCGTCCCGACGTGGCCGAGGTGCAGCATTTCCACGAACTCACCACCGACGCAGCGCGCACCGAAGCCACCGCCAAGCGCCACGACGCCGGCAAGCACACCGCGCGCGAGAACATCCACGACCTCTGCGACGAAGGCTCGTTCTTCGAGTTCAGCCCCCTCGTCACCGCCACCCGCTACCGCACCGACACTTTCGAGGAGCTCGAAGAGCGCGTCATCAAGACCGCGGCGGACGCGATGGTGATGGGCGTCGGCCGCGTCAACGGCGATCTCGTGGGAGAGGAGAACGCCCGCTGCGTGGCCATGTCCTACGACTACACCGTGCTCGCCGGCACCCAGGGCGGCAAGAACCACCAGAAGCAAGACCGCATGTTCGGCATCGCCCGCAAGTACAAGCTGCCGGTGGTGCTCTACACCGAAGGCGGCGGCGGCAGAACCCACGGCGGCCCGCGCAGCGGCGGCGGCCCGCAGGCTGGCTCCGTCGGCGGCCTCCAAGTTCGCACCTGGCGGGAGCTCGGCAAGCTCTCCGGCCTCGTGCCCATCGTCGGCGTCAACTCCGGCTATTGCTTCGCCGGCAACGTCGTGCTCCTCGGCGCCTGCGACGTCATCATCGCCACCAAAGACTCCAGCCTCGGCATCGGCGGCCCGGCGGTGATCGAAGGCGGCGGCCTCGGCGCCTATGCTCCGAGCGAAGTCGGTCCCATCGAAATCCAGCAGCCCAACGGCGTCATCGACGTCCTCGTGGAAGACGAGGAGGAAGCAACCGCCGCCGCCAGGCACTACCTCTCGTTCTTCCAGGGCCGTGTGCAGGAATGGAGCGCCCACGACCAGCGCGCCCTGCGTCATGTTGTGCCGGAAAACCGCCGCGCCGTCTACAACATTCGCAGCGTGATCGAGACCTTGGGCGATGTCGGCTCCATGCTCGAACTGCGCCCCAAGTTCGGCCTGTCGATGGTCACAGCGTTCATCCGCATCGAAGGCCGCCCCGTGGGCGTGATTGCCAACAACTCCAACTCCCCCACCGGCGGCGCCGTGGACTCCGAGGGCGCCGACAAAGCCGCCCGCTTCATGCAACTTTGCGACGCCTTCGACATCCCCATCCTGTCCCTCATCGACACCCCTGGGAACATGGTGGGGCCGGAAGCGGAGAAGACCGCCCTCATCCGCCACTGCGGCCACATGTACGTCGCTGGCGCCAACATCACGGTGCCCTACTTCGTCGTCGTGCTGCGCAAATCCTATGGCTTGGGCGCACTCGCCATGTCCACCGGCAGCTTCGACGAGACTTTCTTCACCATCTCGTGGCCCACCGGCGAATTCGCGGGAATGGGCCTCGAAGGCTCGGTGAAGCTCGGCCGCCGCCGGGAGCTAGAAGCCATCACCGACCTCGCCGAACGCAAGGCCCGCTACGAAAAGTACGTCGCCGACGCCTACGCCTGGTCCCGCGCCCTGAACGCCGCCACCGTCTCGGAGGTGGACGACGTCATCGATCCGGCCGACACCCGCAAGTGGATGGTGATGGGCCTCAACTCCCTTCCGCCAGTCGCGCCTCGAGACGGCAAGAAACGAGGGTGGGTGGACACTTGGTAGGACGCGGAATGCCTCAGGCACCAGCCCCATGGCGCATGGCATACAACGCTCTTTGACAACCGAGCCTACTTGATTCCATAATTCTGCCGGAATGGAGGAATGATTAATGGTTGTGGACATCGCAGGCGGCACGTTTTCGGCGAACGAAGCCGCCAGCATCACCGATGTGCCCCTCAAGGAAGTGCATCGCATCATCGACCGAGGCTTGCTTGGCAGCGCTGTCGAAGTCGTTGACGGTGGCCGCGTGCTTCAAGGCATAGGGCTCTTGGCGTTGAAGATGGCGCATGAGACTAGGGCGGTCCTGACGCTCGCCGGGAGAAGGCGACTCGTGGGATTCCTGTTGCGGCAGACCGAGGCGAAAGCGGCACGTACGTCGTGCGTATCGGTGGACCTGGCGTCCATGCGTGATGACGTACAGAGCGGTCTTGCGCAACTGCGGCGGGCACGCAACGAAGTCGTTAGCGATCCCGCAGTGCTAGCGGGAACCCCTTGCATCCGGGGGACGCGCATCCCGGCCCACGACATTGCCGAGATGCTCGCGAGCGGAGACAGCGTCGAGTCGATCTTGAAGGACTTCTCGTGGCTATCCGCGTCACAAATCGAGCTCGCGTCCGTGTACGCCCGTGCCTATCCTCGGCGCGGCCGCCCGCGCAGGGAACCCTTGCACCAGCGCAAGCAGGTAGCGCTGAGCGAAGCCGTGTTCGATGACTTGCCCGCGGCGGGCAGTTAGCCCCGACGTGCCGATGATCCCGCGATGGCCACGCAGGTACCTATTTCCTTGAATATCAATGGAGTTATGTCATGGACTATGCAACGGCTGGGCATCGCCCGGCGAAGGTGCTGATTGACGAGTGCTTAAGCCCCACATTGGCCTTGTTGGCGCGCCGACGAGGGCTCTCTGCGTCCACCCATGTGCGCTGGATCGGGCTCGGCGGGGAAGGAGACTGGCGCGTAGTCGGCTACGCAATCGAGCAGGGCTTTGCGCTCGTAACCAATAACCGCACCGACTTCACCCGATTGCTGGCGCATGAGCCAAACCACCCGGGCTTGATCTGCATCAACGTTGCGCACGGGAGGAACTCCCTTCACGTGCAGCAGAAGCTGTTTGCACACGCGCTCAATGAGATCGGCACCGAGCGGTTACCGGGGACCATCGTTGACGTGACGTTGGACACGGACGGGACGGTGCGAATCACGGGTTCCGCATCCCACCGGATGACGCAGGGTCGCGCTTGCGGAAACACTGCCGGCAACTAGCGAGTAGCTTGCGGCTTGCTGGCCAATCAATCCCCCGAGATCGTAATCCTCTGATTGGTGATGTAGCGGCCGTCTTCCGAGCACAGGTGCATGGCGGTGGCGGCGATGTCGTCGGCGGTGCAGACGAAGCCGAAGGGCATGTTTGCGGCCACCTTGTCGATGTCGTCGGGACCGCCGGTGGCGCGGAGGATGCGGCGGCCCATGTCGGTGTCCACCAGCCCCGGCGCGATCATGTTCACCCGCATTCCGTGCGCCTTCTCCTCCCGCGCCAGCGTGTGCGCCATGGCTTCTAGGGCTGCCTTACTCACCGAATAGACGCCAAAGCCCGGGTTCAGTGCCTGCGCCGCTATCGAGGAGATCATCACGATGTCGCTGCGCTCGGCGTTCCGCATGTGCGGCACCAGCGCCCGGCAAAGGTAGATCGGCCCCCAGAGGTTCACGTTCAGAAGCCGGTTCCACTGCTCGTCGGTGGCATCGGCGATGTGCGGGCGGTTGATGGCGGCGGAGCCGAGCCCCGCGTTGTTGACGAGAATGTTGACCTCGCCGAAGGCGTCGATAGCACCCTCGCACATGCTCTCGCAGGCGGCACGATCGCCCACATCGGCACGGAACACCACGGCGCGCCGCCCGGCCTCCGCCACAGCCTGTGCCACCTCCTGCGCCGCCGCCTCGTTGCTGGTGTAGTTGATCGCCACATCCGCTCCTTCGGCGGCGAAGCGCAGCGCAATGGCGCGCCCAATGCCCCGGCTCGCGCCCGTCACCAAGGCCGTCCTACCCGTCAACTTGCCCATGTGTCCTCCTCCTCAAGTGTGTGTTTCGTCGTTGAACCCGCGTGAGCGGCATCTTAAAGTTCACCGCAATCCATCCCCAAGTCCTCGGTGCCCGTACCGAGCCAAGCGAAGGTTCTGCATGGGTGTGGTGGCCTGCGCACCTCCCGCTTGAGGCTCGCCTCCTTTTTTCGAGCGAGGGTGTCTCGCCGACGCGCCCCTCGGCGCGCCGATATGCGCCGCCAGGCGCGTCCTTCAGTTACCGCGCAACCGTTCAACGTAGTCGAGAATCGTCCGGCTCGGTGGCCCGTAGATGTCGATGAAGACCACCTCCTCAGCGCCAAGAATCTCCCCGCCATGCGGCACATTCGCCGGCGCGTGCCACATATCCCCCGGCCCAATCTCCCGCACTTCATCACCCACCGTGAGCCGCATCCGTCCTTGCAGCAGCACGCTGAACTGCTCGTGCTCATGTGTGTGCAGCGTGTACTCCGCACTAGGCTCATACCTCGCCCAAATGAGCTGCAGGTGCTCTCCGGTCGCCAGAACATTGGTGTGGATGTGGCGTTTCGCGTCGAGCATCGCCGTCCTCGCCGCCTCTTCGCCAGAGAAGATCCTCTTCGCTGCCATGCCGCTGTCCACCTCCCAAGCATTGGGTACACTCACGTCGATCTTTGCCTTGGGGCCGCCGCATGTCCACGCCACTTCGCCCGGAACCCGCCGAACACCGGCAAACGGGATACGTCCCCTCGCCCACCATCGATCCGCCCGATGCCCTCGGCCTGCCGCCGCTGACCCGCGACTTCGAGGCTGCCAAGCGCCACCTCTCCGAATACGGCCTTTGCTTCGTGCCGGACGTGCTTTCCCGAAGCGACATCGCACGCCTCAGCGAAGCACTCGACAGTCAAGCCGCCGCCGAACGCAAGCTCGGCGATCTGGCCCCACTCGGCGCCCACGGCAACAAGCAATCCGTCTCCAACATGGTGAACAAGGGCAAGGTGTTCCTCGACCTCGTCGAGCGCACGGAAACCGACGAACTCGCCGGCTTCATGCTGGGACGCACCTTCCTCGTCTCAAGCATCACCGGCGGCATGTTCCACGCGCCCACCACGGAACCCCAGCCCCTGCATCGCGACCAAGGCTACGTTCCCGCGACGGTGAACTTCCCCGCTGCCTGCAACCTCTTCTGGCTGCTCGACGATTTCACCCCCGACAACGGCAGCACCCACGTCGTCCCCGGCAGCCACCGCTGGCGCCCGGAATACCAGATCAAGCCCCCACCCCGCGAGATGTCCGTGCAGGTGGAAGTGCCGGCCGGCAGCGTCTTCGCCTGGGAGGGCCGTATCTGGCATGGCCTCGGCGTCAACACCAACGGCGCCCCCCGCCGCAGCATCACCACGTTCTTCTGCCTGCCGTGGATGCGTCAGCAAGAGAACTGGGGCGTCTCCTGCCTGCAGGAAGTGCTCGACGAAGCCAGTCCCAAGGTGCGCGCAAGGCTCGGCCTTCGCACCTACGGCACCCTCGGCGGCGTCAACGGCACCCGCACCGACGCCGCCCCCGGCGGCCTCGGCAACGCCGACGTGGAGTTCCCGGACTACATCATCGGCGAGGGCGCATCGCTGCACCCGCTCCGCCGCGTCGCCCGGCGAGCTACCTTGGACGCATGACGGTTAGGAGCACGCCTAGGGCCAGCGATGGGCCCCTGACGGCGGACGGGCCTTGGGGGCGAGGGCATCCTGCCCTCGCACGCGCCTAAAGGCGCGTCCACGCACGACTTCCGTTGACAGCAGAGCGGCTCGCAGTACGCTGACCCGCTGACCCAACTCTCAGGGGGACAGCATGGTGCGCGGAATGTCCAGAAGGCGGTTTGTTGCCGCAGCCGGGCTGCTCGCCGGCACCGCCAGCGCAATGGAAATCGAGAACTACCGCCGCCTTGGCCTCCACAAACGCTTCGACCTGCCCTTCGACGCCACGATCAACGGGCGCAGCAACATGGAGATCATGGACGCGCTCAATCCCCCGGAAGACAAGCAATACAACCCCTGCCCCGAAGCCTATCCCGCACCGGATGTCCCCCGCGGCGACATGCGCAAGTTCCCCGGCTGGGCGCAAAGCGACATCTACGCCGGCACCGTGCGCGACGTCCTGATCCACGTTCCCAAGCAACTCGCCGCTTACGCCGACGATCCCGCCGTGATGGTGTTCAACGACGGCGCCGCCTACGCCGACGAAACCGGCCCCGTGCGCGCCCCCGCCGTGCTCGACTCCCTCATCCACGCCGGCGACATTGCCCCCACCGTCGGAATCTTCGTCAACCCCGGCGCACCGGCCGACGGCGACGCCATCGTCACCGGCCAGCGCAGCTACGAATACGACAGCATCACAGACACTTACGTCCGCTTCCTCGTAACGGAACTGCTCCCCTTCGCCGAACAGGAGATCGCCCGAGCGTTCTCGAAAGACCCCTCGCACCGCACCATCGGCGGCATCTC
>VXPR01000585.1 GCA_009839405.1 Gammaproteobacteria bacterium | reverse complement strand
GGCGTGTGGGGATGGTTGGGTAGCCGACGTCGATCAGGTAGAGGCCCTGGGCAGGTGCGGTGGGTGGCGCCCGGCGGCGGTCTCGGCCGGCCAAGAGTTCGGCGGGGGCGCCTTGTGGGAGGGCGCTGCGGCCGACGGCGAGCAACGCCCCCACGATGTTGCGCACCATGCGCAGGACGAAGGCGTTGGCCTGGATGTCGATGGCGACGAAGCTGCCGATACGGCGCACGCGCAGGTGGTGGATGCAGCGCCAGGGCGAGCGCGATTGGCAGGCGGCGGCGCGGAAGGCGGAGAAGTCGTGCTCGCCGATCAGCGGCAGGGCGGCCTGCTGCATGGCGGTTTCGTCGAGCGACTGTTGCACCCAGGTGCAGAGGCCGCGGCTGATGACCGGGCGCGTCGAGCCGTCCTGGATGACGTAAACGTAGCGTCTCCATCGGGCGTCAAAGCGGGCGCTGAAGCCCGCCGGCAACGTCCGGCACCAGACAACGCCCAAGCCGTCGGGAGTCAGGCTGGTGACGCCCATGCGCCAGGCGTCCTCGGTGCGCACTGCGTTTGCGGTGAAGCTCACGACCTGTTGCGTCGCATGAACGCCAGCATCTGTGCGACCAGCCGCGACGATTCTTGCCGCGCTTGGGGTTTGGTTGCCGACGCGGGCAATCGCCTGTTCGAGCGCGTCCTGCACCGTGACCACGCCGGCTTGCGACTGCATCCCGTGGAAGCAGCGACCGTCGTATTCAACGCCGAACACAACCGAGTTCGTGTTCGGCGGAGGCTCCACCGCGGTGGCGGCTTCGCCCGGCCCGTTCACAGGCGCTGCAGCAGTTCCGCCGCGGCGGCGCGTTGCTCGGGGTTGCCTTGCGCCGAGATTTCCTTCAGCACCTCGTTGGCGCTGTCGGCGTCGCCGATGTCGATGTATGCGCGTGCCAGTTCCAGCTTCACGTCCACGGGATCGCCTTCCACGGTCTCAATGGCGGCATCGAGGTCGTCAGGTGCCGACGCTGCCGGCGTCGTGGGGCTCGAGGCGACGGCCGCAGGAGCGGCCACGGTTCGCACGCGACTTGCCAGCCGATCCATCGGGGATGTTGGGGGTTCTGACGGCGCTTTGGGCACCGCACGTCGCTGCCAGCGCTGCCAGCCGACACTGCCACCGACCCCAAGCAGAAGGCCGAGCAGGAGGGCAACGGCAGGCAGCAAAACGGGTGGCCGGGCAGGACGACCGGCGGCCGCTTGCCCTAGCTGGGGGCGAGAAGGCTCCGCCACGTCCGGCCTCTCCTGCGCCCTGAGCGAGGTGTTCTCTTCAAGAAGGCGGTCGCGCTCACTCGCCACGCGAGTATGTGCCTCTACACCACGCGCAACTTCCGCTCGCAGTGCATCGATCTCAGTCGTCAAGCGCTCAATCGTCGCGGCCGCATCGGCGCCCGGGCGCGCGGTGGCAGCCTCGTTGTCCGTCGCAGCCATGTTCGGGGGCACGACGGCGGCAGGAACCGGCGGTGCAATGCTGTCCTGTTCCCCGTCCACCGGTATGTCAACCCAAGGCAATGCCAGTCGCGCTCCGGCTCGCAGCTGGCTTGGGTCCCCGTCGGTGAAGGCGTCTGGATTGGCGCGGACAATCGCGAGCATCGTCTCTTCGATCGACACATCTTCGCGGCGCACCTCTGTGGCGATGCTCCAAAGCGTGTCCGTGCCGCCGACCACGACATGGCTGACAGGCTCACCGGAGCCGCCTTTGGCACCGAATGCGGATGAAGCAAGCAGCATGACCAGAGCGCAGACCGCACACGACTGTCGTGCCGTGTGCCCGAACCTTGCGTGACGGGCGCTGGAGGGTAGGTGCCCCCCTCCAGGGAGGCTTGGCCGACCGTGCCGCCTCATGCCGGCCATCAGAGCAACTCTTGCAGCCGTTCTGCGATTTGGATGCTGTTGAGAGCGGCACCCTTGCGCACGTTGTCCGACACCACCCACAGGTTCAGGCCGCGCTCGTGGCTCAAGTCTTGGCGAATGCGACCCACGAAGACGGGGTCTTCACCAGCGGAATGGTCCACCGGATTGGGGCAGGCGGCGTCCATGTCGTCCACCACCACGACGCCCTCGGCCGCATGGAGCAGATCGCGGGCATCGGCTGGCGAGATGGGGTCGCGGGTTTCGATGTGCACCGCCTCGGAATGGCCGTAGAACACCGGTACCCGCACGCAGGTGGGGTTCACCTTGAGGTCGTCGTCCTCGAAGATCTTCCGGGTCTCCTCCACCATCTTCACTTCCTCGACGGTGAAGCCGTTGTCCAGCGTGTCCCAGGCGTTCGCGACCGCGTTGAAGGCGATCTGCACCGGATGGGCGGTGAACTCGTCCACCGGCTTGCCGTTCAGGAGGTTGGCGGTTTGTCCCGCGAGCTCTTGGATGCCGGTTGTGCCAGCACCAGACACCGCTTGGTAGGTAGCCACATTCACGCGTTCGATGCCGACGGCGTCGTAGATGGGCTTCAGCGCCACGGTCATCTGAATTGTCGAGCAATTCGGATTGGCGATGATGTTGGTGCCGAGACCGTCAACGATGCGGTGCGGATTCACTTCCGGCACCACCAGCGGGATGCCTTCCTCCATGCGGAACTTGGAGGTGTTGTCTATCACCACGGCGCCGGCGTCGGCGGCGCGTGGGGCATGATCGGCGGAGATGCCGCCGCCAGCGGAGAAGAACGCCACCTGGACGCCATCGAAGTCGAAGTCGTCGAGTACCTGCACCGCGATGGACTTGCCGTGGAACTGCAAGCGCTTGCCGGCAGACCGTTCCGACGCCAGCAAGTGGAGTTCGGCCACGGGGAACTCCCGCGCTTCGAGAATTTCGCGCATCGCCTCGCCCACGGCGCCAGTGGCGCCGGCGATCGCGACGTTCATTGGTTCCATCAGGGTGTCTCCGTAGCCGCGTCCAGGGCGGCGATCACCGCATCTGCCATTTCGTCGGTTCCCACCCGCCGCAGGCTGCCGACGTCTGCTCCCGGCAGGATGTCCGCCGTGCGCAGCCCACTCGCCAGCACCATCTGCACGGCACCTTCAAGGCGCTCTGCCGCCGGTGCGTCTTCCAGGCTGTAGCGCAGCATCATCGCCGCCGAGAGGATGGTGGCCAGCGGATTCGCGACGTTTTGCCCGGCGATGTCGGGCGCACTGCCGTGCACCGGCTCGAACATTCCCTGGCCGTGCGCGTTCAGCGAGGCCGAAGGCAACATGCCAAGCGAGCCGGTGAGCATGGCCGCCACGTCCGAGAGGATGTCGCCGAACATGTTGCCGGTGACCACCACATCGAACTGCTTCGGCGCCCGCACGAGCTGCATGGCGGCGTTGTCCACGTAGAGGTGGCTCAGCTCAACATCGGCATAGTCGGCGTGAACCTCCGTCACTACCTCGCGCCAAAGCTGCGTCACTTCGAGCACGTTGGCCTTGTCCACCGAGCACAGCCGGCCGCCGCGCTTCTGCGCGAGTTCGAAGGCGACGCGCGCGATGCGGGCGATCTCGCGCTCCTCATAGACATAGGTGTTGAAGCCCCGCCGACCGCCGTTGCCGACTTCCACCCCCCTTGGTTCGCCGAAGTAGATGCCGCCGGTGAGCTCGCGGACGATGAGGATGTCGAGGTCCGCCACCAGCTCTGCCTTCAGTGAAGAGGCTCCGGCGAGCGATGCGAACAGCGTTGCCGGGCGCAGGTTAGCGAAGAGGTCCAGCCCTTCCCGCATGCCGAGCAGGCCCTTCTCCGGGCGCTCCGTCATGGGCAGGTCGTCCCATTTCGGCCCGCCCACGGCGCCTAGCAGCACGGCATCCGAATCGCGCGCTGCCGCCAATGTGTCCGCAGGCAACGGCGTGCCGTGGCGGTCGATGGCCACGCCCCCCATGTCCGCCTCGTCAAAGGCGAGCGGCAACTGCAATGCCCGCAGCACCCGCAGCACGTGTGGCATGACTTCCGCGCCGATCCCGTCGCCGGGGATCACCAATACGCGCTTGTCCATTTCGTCAGGGCTCCAAAGGGAGAGTTACGCCAAAAGAGGCGCGGCATCAATCTACATTTTACGGCGCAACGCAGACACGACCAAAGCGAGGGCCTTGGAGTTCCCACATTGCCGAGGACGCCGAATCGCTGGCGCGGGAAGAGCATGGCAGCTTCCCCCACCACCCAAACATGGGCCCGTCTCGCGGGGAGGAGGCTGCTCAATGTGAGGGAAGGTACTCTGCCGTCCTTCCGAGGCTCGTTACGTTCCGGTGCGTACGTCAGCGTCGACCGTTCAGGTCTCGTCGAACACCCAAGGCATCCGATGTCGGTGTGCTTCCTCGAAGGCGCGGATGGCGTCGGCGTAGCGCAGCGTCTGGGCAATCTCGTCGAGTCCTTCCGCCAAAAGGCGCTTGCGCTCGGGCTCGATGTCAAAGGACGCTGCGAAGCCGTCGCCGGCAATCGTCTGCTTCGGCAGATCCACCGTGAGCGAGAACTCCGGCACCGTTTGCGCCCGTTCGATCAACTGGCCCACCACCTCGTCCGGGAGCGTCACCAAGAGCAGGCCGTTCTGCAGGGAGTTGCCGGAGAAGATGTCCGCGAAGCTCGGCGCGATGATGCAGCGGAAGCCGTATTCGAGCAGCGCCCAGACGGCGTGCTCGCGGCTGGAACCGCAGCCGAAGTTGGTGCGCGTCACCAACACGCTGGCGCCTTGGTAACGCGGCTCGTTGAGGACGAAGTCGCGGTTGATCTCGCGCTCGTTGGCCGTCTTGGTCATGTCGCCTTCGTCGCGAAAGCGCCAGGCGTCGAACAGGTTGTCGCCAAAGCCGGTGCGGCGGATCGACTTCAGGAACTGCTTCGGAATGATCTGGTCGGTGTCGACGTTGGCGCGGTCGAGCGGCACCACCAGTCCTGTGTGGGTGTCGAAGGCTTGCATCACAGATACTCCCGCACATCGGCAAAGCGGCCATTCACCGCCGCCGCGGCGGCCATGGCCGGACTGACTAGGTGCGTGCGGCCAAGATGCCCTTGCCGGCCTTCGAAGTTGCGGTTGGAGGTGGAAGCGCAGCGCTCGCCGGGATAGAGCCGGTCGTCGTTCATGGCGAGGCACATCGAGCAGCCAGCGTCGCGCCACTCGAAGCCGGCTTCGCGGAACACGGCATCGAGCCCTTCCGCCTCCGCCTGTCGCTTGACGAGCCCGGAGCCCGGAACCACCAGGGCCTCGCGGATCGACGACGCAACGCGTCGCCCTTTTACGACGGTGGCGGCGGCTCGCAAGTCCTCGATGCGGGCGTTGGTGCAGGAGCCGATGAAGACGCGGTCCAGCGCCACGTCGCGAATGGGCGTGCCAGGGACAAGGTCCATGTATGCGAGGGCGCGCTCGCACAGTTCCCGACGGGCAGGTTCGTCGAAGGCTTCCGGTGAAGGCACTGCCTCGTCGATGCCGAGCACGAGCTCCGGCGATGTACCCCACGACACCTGCGGCGAGAGTGACGATGCATCCAACTCGGCTGCGCGGTCGAACTCGGCGTCGGGGTCGGATACAAGGCCACGCCAATGCGCCTCTGCCTCCCCGAGCATTTCGCCGGACGGCGCGAACGGACGCCCGCGCAGGTATTCGATGGTGGTGTCGTCCACCGCCACCATTCCCGCCCGACCTCCCGCCTCGATGGACATGTTGCACAGCGTCATGCGCGCTTCCATCGACAGTGCCCGCACCGCGCTGCCGGCGAACTCGATGGTGTGCCCGGTGGCGCCGGCGGTGCCGATGTGGCGGATGATGGCGAGGATCAGGTCCTTGCTGGTCACTCCCCGCGCGAGCCGTCCCGTCGCCGTTACCCGCATGTTGCCGGCCTTGCGCTGGGCGAGACATTGCGTCGCCAGCACGTGCTCTACGTCCGACGTGCCGATCCCTTGCGCGAGTGCGGCGAAAGCGCCGTGGGTTGACGTGTGCGAGTCGCCGCAGACGATGGTCATGCCCGGTAGCGTCGCGCCCTGTTCTGGCCCCACCACATGCACGATGCCTTGGCGGGGGTCCGTCATCTCAAACTGGCGAATGCCAAAGCGACGGCAATTGTCGTCGAGCGCAATTACCTGCGTGCGCGCGATCTCGTCGACGATGCCGCCGATGCCGGCGGCGCGGTTCGTGGTGGGCAGGTTGTGATCGGGAGTTGCAAGGTTGGCGTCAAGCCGCCACGGCTGGCGCCCGGCAAGCTCCAATCCCTCGAACGCCTGGGGCGAGGTAACCTCGTGCAAGAGATGCCGGTCGATGTAGAGCAGCGTCATGCCATCGTCGCGCTCGGCAACGGCATGAGCATCCCAAACCTTGTCGTAGAGAGTCTTCCCGGCCACGCCGCTCGCGCCCCGCATCGTCAGGCTGGCAATGCTAGCCCGGATCATCCATGAATGCGCGTAGCGAGCCTCGCAGGGGCGGGGGCGTCTCCGGCCATGCATCGCTCCCTACGGTATGGTCATGGGGCCAACGTGCCCGAGGTTCACATGCCCAAGGTCGACCTACCCCGCGTTCCGAGAAGCAAGGGGACCATCTATCCGCCGGAGTTCAATGCCCCCTGTTCGGAACGCATGCGGCAGTGGCTCGGCGACGCTGGCGGACTCAGTGACTTCGGGGTCAATCTCGTGCACCTGCCACCTGGAAACTGGTCAAGCCAGCGCCATTGGCACTCCCATGAGGACGAGTTCGTATACGTCCTGCAGGGCGAACTAACGCTGATCGAGGACGGCGGCGAAACCGTGCTCTACGCAGGCGATTGCGCGGCGTTTCCCAAGGGCACTGGCGATGGCCATCACATGATCAACAAAACCGACGCCGCAGCCAGCTATCTGGAAATCGGTTCGCGCCAACCTGATGACCTTACGACCTGCTCCGACGTCGACATGATGAGTGCCAACTCCGACGGTCGATTCGTTCACAAAGACGGGACTCCGTATCCCGGACAAGACAAGCTCGTTGGCCTAACGAGGGAGTCATTCATCCGCCTATGAAGTCCGATCGACGTCACCCAAGTGAGGCCCCTCCTGTCACTCCCCCCTTGCTGTCGGGCTTGGCCGTGGGGCCTTCGGAGGGAAGGCATCCTGCCTTCCCTAACGCCGATAGGCGTTTTCGGCAAGCGCAGACAGCGCGCCTCACGGCGCAGGGAAGGCAGGATGCCTTCCCTCCGAGGAGCCGCCCATTGCCAAGTCCGAAGGGTCGCTAGCGCGCCCTTGCGGGCGCGTTGGCAGTTCGCTGCGCGAACTGCTGGCCTT
>VXPR01000099.1 GCA_009839405.1 Gammaproteobacteria bacterium | reverse complement strand
CTGCGTGCGCGCCTTCGGCGCGCTTGGAGGGCGGGACGCCCTCCGTCCAGGAGAGGCCCTCGCATGGCAGGGGCTGTTGCTTTGGTGGTTGCCGGCGGGCTTTGTTCGGGGAGGGCGCTGGGTGCCGTCACGCGGCGCGGGCGTATAATCGCGCCCTTCCCATTCAACGCCGGGGTGCCATTGGCACGGAGTCACGCCATACGCGCCCGTTTTCGATCCTGGCCCCACCCAAACCGCGTTTGGCGGTTTGGTGTGGGCCGCGCAGGCGACGCCTGAGTGCTGCTTACGCCGGGCGATTGGCAGGGGCGCGGCTCTTGGCGGCCCGTTGGCGAGACCGCGCCCGTGTCCTTCACGGCTCTCATCCACGTGCGCGAGGATGAACAAGGGTTCTTGGTGGAAGGCGCCTTGGAGAGTCCGGGGAGCGCCGACATCGCCGTGAACGCCTGGCTTGCCCCGGATGAGTTCGGCACCTGGGCCGTTACCGTGCAGGCGGCCGGCATCAACGTCGACGGAGTCGCCAAGCTCGAGAGCGTTCCGCACCTGGGCCTGTTGTGGTCCGACGACGGCCTCATTCACGTCACCTTCGCCATCTTCACCGTGCGCGACACCCACGGCATTCGTGGCTTTGCCAAGTCGCGCCGTGGCGCCATCACCTGGGAACTCGCCTTGGAGCCGCGTCAGCGCGTGGTGGCCGGCGGCAACGTGGTATCCATCGACGCCCGCCGCCGGCGGGGAGGCTGACAGGTCAGCTCCTTCGCCATGCGAGTCCCAGCCGCCACAGTGGCGACAGTCTTCGTCGCATTGCTTGCCTTGCCGACGGCAGCCGTCGAGCTTCTTCCCTGCAAGCTCACGGCCGTGGGCGGTCGCTACGAGGTTGCGGCGCGCTGCGGCGAGTTGCCGGTGCCGCTCAATCCGTATCAGCCCGATGGCGAGCGCATCAGCTTGCACGTCGCCGTGGTGCCGGCGTTGGCGGAAGACAGCCGGCCCGATCCCCTTGTCGTCATCGCCGGGGGGCCTGGGGATGCTGCAACGAGATTCTATGCGGCGATGGCAGGGGCCTTCACGAGCGTGGCGCGGCGGCGGGACATCGTCCTCGTGGATCAACGTGGCACGGGCCATTCTGCGCCCCTGCACTGTCCAGGGCTCGATGCGGACGGACGCGACTGGGGCGTCGGCGACAGCGTGGACGAAACCGTGGCGCTGACCTTGGCCTGTCTTGACGATCTCGACCACGACCCTCGCTTCTTCACCACCAGCGTTGCTGTGCAGGACCTCGAACTCGTGCGAGCGGCGCTTGGCTACGCAGAGCTCAATCTCTATGGCGTGTCCTACGGCACGCGCGTCGCCCAGCATTACCTGCGTCGGTACCCGGAACGCGCCCGCAGCTTGGTGCTCGATGGCCTGGTTCCAGCGAGCGTTGCCCTCGGCCCCGACACTGCCCTCGAAAGCCAGGCCGCGCTCGATGCCACCTGGGCGCGGTGCGAGGCCGACGCGTCCTGCAACGCCGCGTTCCCCAACGTTCGTGCCCGCTTCGATGCCGTGATGCAGCGGCTTGGCGACGCACCGGCCGACGTCACCGTGCCGCACCCCGCGAGCGGCCAACCGACGCCACTTGTACTTTCGCGCACCATCGCCGCCGGCGTCGTACGGCTCTTGCTGTACTCGCCCCAGAGCGCCGCCATGCTGCCGGTGCTGTTCAACGACGCCTTCGAGCGCCGCTACGAACGGCTGGCGGCGCAGGCGCTCATGCTGGCGGAGGGGATTGGCGAGCTGGCCTACGGCCTCAACTTCGCCGTCGTCTGCACCGAGGACGTGCCCTTCTGGGGCGAGGTAGACGTCGATGCGCAGCGCGGCACCTACATGGGCACGATGTTCGTGGAGGCTTTGGCCCAGGTTTGCGAGCGCTGGCCTGCCGGCGTGATGGACGACGCCTTCAAGAACCCGGTCGGGAGCGACGTGCCGGTGCTCATCCTTTCCGGCGAGAAGGACCCCATCACGCCACCCCGGTATGTTTCGCTGGCGACGCCATTCCTTGCCCGGTATGTCGAGGTGGTTGCGCCAGGACAGGGACACGGCATGTTGGCGGTCGGTTGCGTGCCGCATCTCGTGGCGGAATTCGTGGAATCGCCGGAGCCTTCCGCACTCGACGCCTCCTGCGTCGAACGCATCGTCCCGTTCCCGCCCTTCATCTCGCCGCTGGGGCCGGCGCCATGATCGAAGTGGCGGGCCTCGGCAAACGCTTTGGCGATGTGCAGGCGATCGAGGGCGTCAGCTTTGTGGCGCCGAAGGGGCGCATCACGGGCCTGCTCGGCCCCAACGGCGCCGGCAAGTCCACCACCCTGCGGATCCTTGCCACCGTGCTGCAGGCGGACCACGGCGAGGTGCAGATCGACGGCGTGGACGCACTCAGGGATCCGCTCGAAGCGCGCCGCCGCATCGGCGTGCTGCCGCACGGTTCGAGCGTGTACGGGAACATGACGGCGCGGGAGAACATCGCCTACTACGCCGCGCTGCAGGGTCTCACGGGCGCCGCCGCCGAGGCGCGAATCGACCGCGTCATCGGCGAGCTCTATCTCGAACAGATCGCCGACCGCCGCGCCCGCGGCTTCTCCCAAGGCCAGCACATTCGCGTGTCGCTGGCACGCTGCATGGTGCATGACCCCAGCATCCTGATTCTCGACGAACCCACCAACGGCCTTGATGTGCTCACCACACGGGCGCTCAGGCACGTCATTCTTGAACGTCGCGACGCCGGTTGCTGCGTGCTGTTCTCCAGCCACGTGATGCAGGAGGTGGCGGCGCTGTGCGACCAGATCGTCATCATCAGCCGGGGCCATGTGGCGGTCACAGGCACAGCGCACGACATTCGCATCGCCACCGGCAAGGACGACCTCGAGGACGCATTTCTGGCCGCCGTGGACTTGGAGGACTCCGATTGAACGGCTTTCTCGTGGTGCTGCGCAAGGAGTTGCTCGAGGGCACTCGTGAATGGCGGGCGCTGGCGACGACGCTGCTCGTGGCGCCGCTGCTCGGCCCCTTCCTGTTCGTTGGCATCACCGCCTTCACGATGCATCAGGCGATTGACGATGTGGCCGCAGCGATCGAGATCCCCGCCATCGGTGCGGAACGCGCCCCGAATCTGGTGGCGCACCTGCGCCAGAGCCTGATTGATATCGACGCAGAAGCGTTCGCGGACCAAGGCGACCAAACTGCGCGACACGAGGCACTGCGGGAAGCGGTGCGCAGTGGCGAGGTCGAGGTGGGCATCGTGGTGGCCGAGGACTTCGCCGAGGCGCTGGCGGCGGGACAGGCGGCGCGGGTGTGGGTTGTCGCCGACAGTTCAAGCAATCGGGCCCGACCCGAAACGAACCGCGTGCGGAATGCGCTCGGGGCATGGAGCGCGACGGTGGGGGGCATCCGTCTGCAGCTGCGCGGCATTCATCCAACCGTGGGGGCACCGCTGGCGGTATTGCGGGACGACGTTTCCACGCCGACTCGCCGGGCCTATCTGCTGCTTGGCATCGTCGGCTACTTCGTGCTTTTTGCCGTGCTCATCGGCGGCTCGCAGATCGCCGTGGACATCACCGCCGGCGAGCGCGAACGCGGCTCGCTGGAGCCGCTCCTGACCATGCCCATCATGCGCGAGACGCTGGTGCTGGCGAAGGTGCTGGCGACGCTCGTGGTGATGACGGCGTCGCTGGCGATCACGGTCATTTCGTTTGCCGTCGCGGTGCAGTTCCTGCCGCTCGGCGAACTCGGCATGACCGCCAACTTCGGCGTCGTCGAGGCGGCGCAGATGTTCCTGTTGGTGTTCCCGTTTGCGGCGCTGGCCTCCGCCTTGATGGTGGCCGCCGCGTCCCTCACGCGCTCGTTCCGCGAAGCGCAGACCTACACCAGCATCGCCATGATCGCGCCCACCCTGCCCGTGGTGTTCGCGGCGCTGCGCCCGATGCAGGATTCCGTACCCTTGATGCTGGTGCCGGCGCTGTCGCAGCACCTTCTGCTGAGCGATGTCCTCCGCGCAGAGGCCCTCGACCCCCTGCACATCGTCACGTCCGTCGCCAGCACCGCCGCCGTGGCGGCAATGCTGGTGTGGCTCACGGTGCGCCGCTTCCGCAGCGAGAAGCTGATCCTATGAACAGCTACTGCGGCTGTGGAACGATCCTGATGTAGGGCTTCGGCGCCTGCCACCCGTCCGGATAGCGCGCCTTCGCCTCCTCGTCCGACACCGCCGGCACGATGATCACGTCATCCCCGTGCTTCCAGTTCACGGGCGTCGCCACCTGGTGCGATGCGGTGAGCTGGCAACTGTCGAGCAGGCGCAACACCTCGTCGAAGTTGCGCCCCGTGCTCATGGGATAGGTGAGCATGGCCTTGATGCGCTTGTCGGGACCGATGACGAACACCGAGCGCACCGTGGCATTGTCCACTGGCGTCCGGCCTTCGGAGGACTCGCCGGCATCTGCGGGGAGCATGTTGAACGACTTGGCAATGCTGAGGTCGGGGTCGCCGATCAGCGGATAGGTGACGGCGTTGCCCTGCGTCTCCTCGATGTCCTTCAGCCACTCGCTGTGGCTCGCCACCGGATCCACGGAAAGGCCGATGATCTTGCAGCCGCGTTCGGCAAAGTCGTCCGCAAGGCCTGCCATGTAGCCGAGTTCGGTGGTGCAGACCGGCGTGAAGTCCTTCGGATGCGAAAACAGGATGGCCCAACCCTCGCCAATCCAGTCATGGAACTGGATTTCGCCCTGGGTGGTTTGGGCCGTGAAATTGGGCACTTCGCTGTTGATGCTGAGCATGGCTTCCTCCGAGTAAACGGCTCGTGGGTCTTCGGTGGCGGCCATTTTAGTACGTGGCACGCTCCGTTTGTTGAGCGGGATCGCGCTGTAGCGCACAATGCCCCCACGCCCCGATGGCACAGCTGGATAGCGCGGCCCCCTCCTAAGGGGCAGGTCGAAGGTTCGAATCCTTCTCGGGGCGCCAGACCAGTTTTGGGGGAATCAATGGAATTCTGGACAGCAACCGTGGCCGCGCCTGGGCGGAGTGCGGCGTTCGCGCAAGAGGCCGAGGCTCGAGGTTGGGACGGGATGCTGGTGGTGGATTCGCAGAATCTGTCTGGCGACCCCTATGTGTGCCTGGCGCTGGCCGCGACTGCGACCGAACGGTTAGGGCTTGAGACTTCGGTCACCAATCCGGTTACGCGCCATGCGGCGGTCACGGCGTCGTCCGCGCTCTCCGTGCAGCGGCTGTCGAAGGGGCGGATGGTGCTTGGCATCGGCCGCGGCGACAGTGCGCTCGCGCACCTTGGGCGTGCCCCAGCGCGGCTTGGGTGGTTCGAGCGCTACCTTGCGAACCTGCAGGCGTATCTCAATGGCGAGGAAATCGGCTTCGAGCGCATGGAGATTCCTGACGAGGCTGCACCGCCGGCGGAGCGACTTGGCCTTGCCCATGCCCCGGAGGGCAGTTCCATTGGCTGGGTGGGCGATGGGCCGAAGGTGCCGGTTGAGGCTGCAGTGACGGGGCCGCGTGCCATCGGCATTGCCGCCCGCCATGCGGACCGGGTGATGCTGGCCGTGGGTGCCGATCCCAAGCGCGTCGCGTGGGGCATCGGCACGGCACGAGAGGCGGCGGAGAAGGCTGGCCGCGATCCGGACTCCGTCGGATTCGGTGCCTATGTCAATGTTGTCTGCCACCCCGATGCAGCCAAGGGGCGCGAACTAGGGCGCGCCACCACGGGGCTGTTCGCCCGCTTCTCGGTCATGTACGGCGAGGTGTCTGGGCCGGCGGACGAAAAGCAGAC
This sequence comes from Gammaproteobacteria bacterium, assembly GCA_009839405.1. GTDB lineage: Bacteria > Pseudomonadota > Gammaproteobacteria > Pseudomonadales > Azotimanducaceae > VXYL01. The sequence continues at coordinate 1,431 of VXPR01000099.1, read as the reverse complement.
CGATGTCTTGCGCAACATCCACGATCGCTACGACATGAACGCCCACGGCCGCCAGGGTGGCGACCAGACGACGGCCCTGACGGACGAATTCATCGACGGTTACGCCATCGTCGGCGAGGGTGGTTATTGCGCGGATCGACTGGCGGCGCTGGTGGAACTCGGAATCGAGAAATTCGCGGTGATGGGGCCGAACTTCGCCGCTCCCGGCGCCGAAGCCCAGGAGGCCGCGCTGCGCTTCACGGAGGAAGTCCTGGCACCCTTGAAAGCGTAACAACGCTTTGCGAACGCGCCTTGGCACCCCTAGTGGCGCGCCGCTGCCCGGCCGTCAGTCGCGTTTCCTTGTGCTGGCGATTGCGGGGTGACAGTATCGGGCAACTTGGTTGAAGCACCTCGGAGCGTTGCGATGAGCCTTGATGTGGCGGCGGAGGCAGAGCTTGATGGGGCTGCGAACGGCGTAGAGCCGCTCGTTGGCGAGGGGTCGGCGCTCAAGGCCGAACTGATGACGGGCTACACCGGCGTTGAGATCACCGGTGTACCGCTGCAGGAGTTGTCCGACGATGATGTCGAGACCGTGCGGCGGCTAATTGGCGACTACTGCGTCGGGGCGTTTCCGGGCCAGTCGTTGACGCCCGAGGAGCAGCTCACGTTCGTCAGCCGCTTCGGCACCATCACCAAGACGCCGGGCGTGGACATGCGTTCGGGCGTGGACTATGTGCACGTGGTGGCGGACCGGGGCGACGCCGACAACCCGGTATCCGGCGGCTTCCACACCGACACCTGCTTCGTGGAGCGGCCGCCTTCGTTCTCGTCGCTCTACGCGGTGGACGTGCCGAGACACGGCGGCGACACCATGTTCTGCAATCAGTACATGGCCTACGACAGCCTCTCCGAGGTGATGAAGAAGTGGCTCGTGGGAATGCGCTTCAAGCATGTGGTGAGCGGCACGGACCGGCCGGAGGAGGTGCCGGATCCGGTCTGGCATCCCGCAGTACGCACCCACCCCGTGACCGGCCGCAAGGCGCTCTATGTGACGTTCGCGGCGCGTTGCGTGGGGGCAGAGGGAATGACTGAGGCGGAGGGGCGCAACCTGATCGACTTCCTCTATCGCCACTCGATGCGCGACCACGTGATGTACCGCCACCGATGGCATCCTGGCGACTTCGTGATGTGGGACAACCGGTGTTCCATGCACGCGGCCGTGTATGACCACGGCGACCAGCCGCGACGCCTGCACCGGGTGATGTGCGAGGGCGAGCGGCCGTTCGAGTAGCCCGAGCCGCACGGGCCCGTAGGGGCGGGGCTTTGTCCCCGCCCGTGTTGAGTTCGCCGACAGACCCTGGATTACGCGCCTGTCGGCGAGGGCGAGACGCCCTCCTTTCCTGTCACTCCCCCCACGCGGGGGAGTCGAGGAAAGCCCGACACCGGCGTTAT
>VXPR01000255.1 GCA_009839405.1 Gammaproteobacteria bacterium | reverse complement strand
TTAAAAGCCACCGCCCCCCACCCACTTATCACCTTGCGCCTTATAATTGACGGTGGCGCGACGTTCCTACAGCGCAAGCTCCTAGGCGAACCGATCCGGTGCCCGCGAGTCCTCCGCCCGCGTCTTCACGTCGATCAGCACCGTCTTGCCTTCCCCGTTCAGTCGCTGAGCCTGCTTGAGTGCTGGGCCCATCTCTGCCGCCTTCTCCACATGGATGCCTTCCGCGCCCATGGCCTTGGCGAGACCGGCGTAGTCGCCCTGCATGTGCGAGACGCCGAACTGCTCCCTCGCCGTGGGGAAGCCGCCGGGATAGGTGGCCATGATGCCGTTGTTGAGGACGACGGTGGTGATGGGGATGCCGGCCCTCGCCGACGTCTCGATGTCGAGGCCGGACATGCCGAAGGCGCCGTCTCCCATCAGGTTCACGCACATGCGCTCCGGCATCCCCATCTTCGCGCCGATCATGAGCGGAATGGAAAAGCCGAGGTGGGTGGTCTTGCCCCAGCCGATGTAGCTGTGCGGGCTGGTGGCGGTGTAGAAGGGGACGATCTGGTCTCTTGGGGCGCCGGCGTCGTGGGTGACGATGCTGTTCTCGCCATCGAGGTTCTGGTTCATCTCGTGGATGACGCGATAGGGCGAGAGCGGGCCGTCGTCGTTGGTGAGGTAGGGCTGCCACTGGGCTTGCCACGCCTCTCGCGCCGTGCGGATGCGTTCGCGAACGCCTGTCTCGCGACCCTCTTCGCCGATGAGCCCGCGTACGGCATCGATGATGGCAGTGAGCGTTAGGCCCGCGTCGCCGGGGAGGCCAATGTCGGCGGCGGTGTCCTTGTTGATTTCATCGTCGTTGACCACGGAATGGATCAGGAGCTTGCCGGGGCGAACTCGCTGGGCATAGGGCGAAGTGGTGAGGGATGCACCGACTGCGAACAGGACGTCGCAGTCCTTGAGCCATTGGAGCGCCGGGCCAGTCACGCTTGAGCCCCCCGCGCCCACCGATAGCGGATGCCGCTCGTCGAATGCGGACTTCCCCGGCATCGTGGTGAACACGGGCGCGTCGAGCAGTTCCGCCAGCGTGCGGAGTTCCTTCGTTGCGCCGGCGGTCATTACGCCGGCACCGGCCCACAACAGCGGCTCTTTGGCGGCCACAAGCTTTGCGGCCGCGTCGGCGATGGCGCCCGGCGACGGCATCGCCACCGCGGGTGCGGGAGAGGTGTATTCGGTGGCGTTGTCGGGGATGTCTGCCATGCACACGTCCACTGGCATTTCCACCGCCACCGGGCCCGGACGCCCGGAGCGGAGGGCGTGGAACGCGCGGCGCATCACGGTGCCGGTCTGGTCGGGGCGGCTGATGAATTCCACCTGCTTGGTGACCGACTCCCACGTCTTGGCGGCGACGAAGTTGGGGCGCACGAACACCATGTTGAGGGGATTGCCGCCGGGCAGCACGAGGATGGGCACATTGTCTGCATTTGCTTGGGCCAGACCGCCCACCGAGTTCTCCGCCCCGGCCTGGGATTGCATCGCCACGACGCCAATGCGCTTGCGATCGCCCACCCGCGAATAGCCATCCGCCGCCATCACCGCACCCCGTTCGTGCCGGAACGCGACCGGGCGGATGCCCTCCTTCGCCACCGCTTCAATGAGCGGGTTCGATGGATAGCACGACATCCACTCGACGCCTTCGGACTTCAGGATCTGGGCGACATACTCGATGCTGTTCATGGAATCCCTCCCAAATGAAGGCGGCGATTCTATACGCGGTAGTGGATTCCGCTTGTCGCGACGGGCCCTCGGAGGGAAGTGGGGGCTGGGGCCTGACCCCGAGCGAGCGCTAGTCCTCGGAACTTGCGCGTTTGGGGGCGTGGTCCCAAACCCCGTCCTCGTTCACCGCGTACACGTAGCGGACCGACGCCGGCTTGCGCTGGTGGATGCGGTTGTCGGTGTCAAGCAGCCAAGCGCCGTCCGCATCGGTTCGACGCACCACCAAGAGCGCGTGGTGCTCGCCGACGCTTCTGTCGAACGCCACCACCACGCGCATGTCTGGTGCGGGAATGTCGAACTCGCGCAGCAGGAAATACTTAGCGAGGGCAAAGTCCTCGCAATCGCCGCCGCGGGCCAGGAACTCGCCGAGGGTCTGCCAGTGGGACTTCAGGCGTGTCTCACCGTGCGTGCCTTGCATGCGGCGCGGCCGGTCATGGGAGTAGCGGCGGTTGTTCACGAAGCGGTTGACGAGACGCATCTGCTGCTCGCGCGTGAGCGTTGCGCCTCGCTCGAGCACGACGCGCACGCGCTTCAAGTGTCCCGGACAGTCTTGTGCATCCGCACGACAGGCCGTGAGCTCAGCCGCGGTGGCACGGTGCCGCTCCAGCATGGCGGCAAAGGAAGGCCAGTCTGCGGCATCGGCGAACCGGCCGCTATCGTCGAAGGAGTAGGCGGCCAAACAAAGCTGCGCCATGAGCACCACTGCGGCACCCATGCTTGCCTGCCATTTGCCAACAGTTCGCATCACGGATCGCGCAACCAACACCGGTCCAACCTACCCGAAGCCGGGTGCGGAAGCGAACGCTCCTCGCGAACCTCTGGCGGGTCCAGGTGAGGAACGCCCCTACCAGGGTCAACACAGGAATTGTCGCGGCCTACGACAGCGAGCGTGCGCTCAGAAACGAACTGAGGTCCTCGTGGTTTGCGTTCGTGGCCATGGGCTATGCGACCATGCGCACATGGTCGATGAAGTCGGCAGCGGCGGGCAATCCGAGACACCGCCTGGGATGGAGCGGTGGGTCTTGCTGCGTTCCGCGTTTGCGCGAGCGCAGCTTCGGGACCAGGCCCTTGTGCTTTCGTCGCGGGGCATCCGGCATCAGTTGCTTTGGCGAGAGGCGCGTTGGTGGCTGGCGGTACCGGAAGCGCAGGGGCAGCTCGCGAGCGCAGAGCTTGGGGAATACGCGCGGGAGAACGTGCCGATCCCCAGGGTGGCGCCGCCGCCGAAGATCGACAGTGGCGTGGTAGGCGTGGTCGCCTATCTCGTGGCCATCTGGGCGGTTTGGTTGCTGGACATGAATGGCGCATTTGGCTGGGATTGGCGCAGCGCGGGGCGGCTGCATGTGGCGAGCGTCGCTGATGGCGAGGTCTGGCGTGTGCTCACCGCGCTCACGCTCCATGCAGACCTCGGCCACATCGCCGCAAACTCCCTCTTCGGCGCCGTGTTCGGCGTGTTTGCGGGGCGTTGCCTCGGCTCCGGCCTTGCATGGGCCGCCATTGTCTTGGCCGCCGCTGTCGGCAACGCACTCAATGCAATCGTGCAGCCGGAGACGTTCCAGTCCATCGGGGCTTCCACCGCCACCTTTGCTGCCGTGGGCGTGGTCGCCGCGTTCGTCTGGCGCACGGGCTACTACCGGCAGTTCGGCTGGCGCAAGGGGCTCGCGCCGGTGTTCGCCGCGGTGGCGCTGTTCGCCTTCACCGGCGTTGGCGGCGAACGCACGGACATCGTCGGCCACTTGATGGGGCTGGTTTCGGGGTTTGTCGCCGGGCTCGCGCTGGCCCGCCTGGGGCTGGAACGAGCCGGCAGGGACGCGCAACGTTTCTTTGGCCTTGCCGCGCTTGCCAGCATCGTCCTCGCCTGGATTGTGGCGTCGGCTTAACGCGGGCACCCTTTTGCTGCTACGTCCGTCGGCGAGCGAGGCAGAGTGTCCTCGTCGCAAAGCCTGTTCCAAGGCAGGGACGAAGCCTCATACGGTTCCGAACCCAACGCCGCTCGTGGCCAACGGTGGCGCGACGGTCGGCAGTCTGCTACAAATCAATGGCGAACAGACTGCCGACGCGCGAAGGGCGCGCAAGCGCAGCATCCACAACGTGCCGCAGGAACACCGTGAGGGGGGTTGCCATGTCCTTGTTGCCGAAGAGCGTCACCATTACCGACGACACCATGCGGGAGGGTTTGCAGATCGAAAGCCCTGACATCCCGGTGGACGAGAAGCTCCGGCTGCTCGATGCCCTTGGGGAGACCGGCGCCAAGGTCATCTCCATCGGCTCCTTCGCGCACCCCAAGTGGACGCCGTCCATGGCGTGCATCGACGAGATCGCCCAACGCTTCGTGCCGAAGCCGGGCGTGAGGTACACCGCGGCCGTTTTCAACAAGAGAGGCTTCGACCGAGCCGACTCTTACTACCCGAAGATCGATGTGCGGGGGCGCCGCTTCGGCGCCCATGTGGAGATGTGCGACTCCTTTGCCCGACGCAACTACAACCGCACGCAGGCGCAGCAGATCGCCGGCATCGACGCCAGCGTGGAGGGGGCCAAGAAGGCCGGAGCCGAGTCCGCCTCCTGTGCGCTCGGCAACCCGTTCGGCTCCAACTTCGAGGGTGCGTTCAGCCTCAAGCAGCGCATGGATCTCTTGGAGCTCATGATCGACAAGTGGCACGGGGCAGGGATTTCCGTGAGGAAGGTGTCGTTTCTCGACGCGATGGGCTGGAACATGCCGCACGAGGTGCGCGAGACGATCACCGCAATCCGCGATCGCTGGCCGGAAGTGGAGGTGTTCCACATGCACCTGCACAACACGCGCGGCGCGACGATGGCGAGCTTCTTCGAGGCGCTTCAGCTCGGCGCCACGGAGTTCGACACCTCCATCGGTGGCATGGGCGGCTGCCCCTACTGCGGCAACGGTCGGGCTGCTGGGCACGTTCCCACCGAGGACTTCGTGCATTTGTGCCACGAACTCGGCATCGAGACCGGCTATGACCTCGACAAGCTGATCGAGGCGGCGGTGATCGCCGAAGAGGTGGTGGGACACCCGCTCTATGGGCATGTCTCCAAGGCCGGTTCCCGTCCCCATCGGGATGCAGAGCTCTATCCCATCAACATGCCGTTCGTGGAGTCGCTCGAAGAGGCATCGCACTTCCGCCAAGGGCCGGAAGTGTACGAAGGCCAGATTTCGCCGTGGCAGGAAGGCAGCGCCTTGATTGATGGCGGGCCGCCGGCACGCGCGACGGCGTGACCGGATCGAGGCCAAGGCGATGACCATCACCCTCTATCACTGTACGCGCGCCCGTTCCATGCGCCCCCTGTGGACCCTGGAGGAAATGGGGCTCGATTACGAAGTCGTCACGATGCCGTTCCCGCCACGCTACCTGCACAAGGAGTATCTGGCGGTAAACCCGCTCGGCACGGTGCCGGCGCTCACTGACGGCGACGTGACCATGACCGAGTCGGCCGGCATTTGCCAGTATCTGGTGGATCGCTACGGGCCGACTGACCTTGCCGTTGCGCAAGACGAAGCCGACTACGGCACCTACCTGAACTGGCTGCACCGCAGCGACGCAACCCTCACTTTCCCGCAGACCCTCGTTCTCCGCTACACGCGCCTGGAGCCCGAAGAGACGCGCAACCCGCAGGTGGCGAACGACTATCGCAAGTGGTTCGCGCACCGTTTCCGCTCCGTGGAGCGGGCGTTGGAGGATCGAACCTACCTATGCTCGGAGCGTTTCACCATCGCCGACGTCTGCATCGGCTATTGCCTCGTGCTGGCCGGCTCCCTCGACATAGACGAGGTGATGACGCCAAACGTCACGCGGTGGTGGAACGTCATCACGGAACGCGCGGCCTACAAGAAGACGTTCGACATCTAGCGGGATTGATGGGCCTTCGCAGGAAGGCACAGTGGTTTCCCTCCGCAGGCCCGTTGCGTCGGCGGTAGCCGCACCGCGCGCTATCTGCTAGAAAGTGCGCCTTCGCCTACACGCTACCGGGACAGGGGGAAGCCGCATGGCGGTTCTGCAATCGAGGCTCGACACGCGCGCCGAGCAATACCAAAGCAATCGGCGCGAGATGTTTGCCAAGCTCGACTTGCTCGACGGGCTCTACAAGGAGGCCGCCAAGGGCGGTGGCCCTGAGGCGATGGCGCGGTTGGCGTCGCGGGAGAAGATGGCCGTGCGGGAACGGGTGGCGCATGTGCTGGACCCGGATGCGCCGTTCCTTGAGATCAGTCCGCTGGCGGCATGGCATTCGCATTTCAACATCGGCTCCGGGTTCATCGTTGGGGTTGGCATCATCGAGGATGTGGAGTGCGTGATCCTGGGGCACGACCCTTCCGTGCAGGCCGGGGCCATGAACCACTTCAACTCCAAGAAGCTCATGCGGGGGCTTGAGATCGCTCGGGAGAACCGGCTGCCGTATGTGCAGTTCGTGGAGTCGGCGGGTGCGGACCTTCGCGGTGGCGGCAGCCGTGGCGGCGGTGAGCGCAAGCCGATGACTCCCGAGGAGGAGCGGCTTGAGTTCGAGCGCCAGGTGGCGGAGAGCCTGCGCGGTTCTACCGGGCATTTCGCCGAGTCGGGGCGGCTTTTCTACGAGATCACGGAACTGTCGAAGATGCGGATTCCCACCATTTCGGTGGTGTTCGGCGTCTCGACAGCGGGCGGCGCGTACCAGCCCGGCATGAGCGACTACAACATCTTCATCCGCGGGCGTTCGCGGGTGTCGCTCGGCGGCCCGCCGCTCGTGAAGATGGCAACGGGGGAGGATGCGGACGGCGAGACGCTGTCGGGCGCGGAAATGCACACCACCACGTCGGGCCTTGGCGACTATTTGGCCGAGGACGAGCTCGACGGGATTCGCATGTGCCGAGAGGTGGTGGCGCATCTGAACTGGCGCAAGCTAGGGCCCGGTCCCTCCATGCCGGCGGACCCGCCCATCTACGACCCCGACGAGCTCATTGGCATGGTGGGGGAGGACCTCTCCATCCCGTTCGACATGCGCGAGGTGATCGCCCGCGTGGTCGACGGCTCTCGCTTCGAGGAGTTCAAGCCGCTGTATGGGCCGACGCTGGTGTGCGGCTGGGCCTCCATTCACGGGTACCCCATCGGCATCCTCGGCAACAACGGCGTGCTGATGAACGAGTCGTCCGAGAAGGCGAGCCAGTTCATCCAGCTCTGCAACCAGATCGACGTACCGCTCTTGTTCCTGCACAACATCACCGGCTACATCGTCGGCACGGATTTCGAGCAGCAGGGCATCACCAAGAACGGCTCGAAGATGATCAACGCGGTTTCAAACTCCACCGTGCCCCACATCATCGTCATCTGCGGCGCGTCCTATGGCGCCGGCAACTACGGCATGAGCGGCCGCGCCTACGGCACTCGGTTCTCCTACACCTGGCCCACCGCCAAGATCGCGGGGATGGGCCCGAAGCAGCAAGCTGGCGTGTTGGCCATCGTCCCGCGCGCCGCCGCCCCACGCCGG
>VXPR01000143.1 GCA_009839405.1 Gammaproteobacteria bacterium | reverse complement strand
ACCCCGATCGCAGTGACGACCACATGCTCACGGGCGCCGATGAGCACCATGGCGAAAGCGGCGCCCACGAGCGCCACGGCAACGCCGCGCATGCGCCGCCGAGGCCCTCCCCATGCGGCCAGCAGCACGCCGGATGCGAGTGCACCGAAACCGAAGCTCGCCAGCACCATCCCGGCCGCCTGCTCGTCGGCGAAACTCAGCACAAGCGGGGTGCAAAGGGCGAAGCCGAACCCTGGCATCAGCATCATCGCCGTGGTGACGAGCGCCAACAGGAGCATCAATGGCGGCCGCTCGCGCAGGTATCCCCAGCCGGCAGCGAACTCGCGGACGATGCCGGGCGTGGTCTCCTCCTCGGTCTCTCGCGGCGGCGATGGAATCACGGCCAGCAGCAGGGCGGCAATGCTCGCCCCGAAGGTGACGAAGTCGATGATGAAGATGAGCCCCAGCCCGAACGCGCTCAGCACCACGCCGGCGAGCGCGGGCCCAAGGATCATCTCGAGCCCAGCGATCATCTGCGACAGCCCGGCGGCGCGACCGAGCTGTTCCTTGCGCACCAAGAGCGGCACGCTGGCGTCGAAGGCCGGCAACACGAACGCGTTGGCGATGCCGTTCACGAAGAGGGCCACGTACAGGTGCCACGTCGTCAGGCTTTCCGTGACGTAGAGCAACGCAATCGCCAGCGTGCTGAGGCTTGCGACGGCGTTGGCGACGACCATCACGCGGCGCCGGTCCCAGCGGTCCACCAGGGGGCCGGCAACCAATGCGCCGAGGCCGAGCGGCAGGAACGAGGCCAGGAGCAGCAGGCTGTAGGCGGTGGTGTCGCCGGTTTCCGCCAGCGTCCATATCACGAGGCCAAAGCGGGTCATGGCCGAGCCGACGGAAGACACGAGCTGTCCGGCGAGTATCCCGCCGAAGGCGCGCTCGCCGCGAAGACGCATGGCTTGAACCGCTCCGCCCGTGACCTACGCGGCCTGGAACCGCGTCCGCATCGGCGAGGACGGTTCCACTGCGCGACAGGTCAGGTAGTAGCTGGCCGGGTCTGGTTCGAACTCGAGCCGATGCTTGCCGACCGTGCCGTCGGCATGGTGAGCCGCCACCGAACACGAACCGGGGCCGTCCAGCGAACATTCGACGAACAGTTCCCGGGCGACCCATTGATCGTAGTGCTGACGTGCGAACGCCTCCGCCGCGGCCTCGACACCGTTCTGGCCGATGCGCCCGCGGAATCCGTGCTGATACACCTGCCCGCTCCGCTCCGCGTCGATGAGTGCATCGACATTGCGGACGGATACATGTCCGTAGCAGTTGCCGCTCGGCAGGCACCAGACGTTGGCCGCGAACCGGCAGCCGCCGAAATGCGCCCCATGCCACACCTCGACATCGCCGGAACGCGCGAGGTGTCTGTACACCGCGTTGCCATCCACGGCGCAGCACCGGTCAACCTTGCCGTGGGTGCAGACGATGACGCGAAACGTGTCGTCGCGGTGGGCAGCGAAGTCCAGCGGACGGTCGCGCATGCCGACGAGATCGAACTCTGAGAGTTGCTCGGGATCGTCAAGCGCATAGCGCAGCTGCAGGCAAGAACCGTCGCCCACGGGCAGGCTGAAGAGGGCCGTGGTGGAATCCTTCGGAGCGTCCCGATCACGACGAATTGGCAGGATGCGCGGATGCAGGCCCTCTCTCGTCTTCTGAAACCGCTCCCAAGTCTTCAGGTTGAATTCATGCAGCCGCGGTGCAAGTGACTTGAGCGCGAGTCGCGGGAACGGCGCGAAGCCCTCGACAAAGACACCGATGTCGAAAAAGCCGAGCGTGCCAGCGGTAGTCTCCCCACGCGCACGGCTCGCCGCCGCGCATCGTTCCCGCCCAATCTGCCCGCCTGAGGATCGTGCCACCGACACACCCATGTACGCTAATGCAAATCATTCTCACATGCGTTCTTTAGCCTAGTCAACCGCGGCGTCAACAACCTGGGGTCGTATTCTTCGCAGGCAACCACGCAAGGGGAAGAGATGGACAGAGAACTCGAACAAGCGCTGGAGCACGCCGACTGGAACGCCGTGCGCACCTTCCTGCTCGGGGAAAACCGGCAATCCCGCGCCGCGGTCGGGCTCGGCACCACCTCGCCGCTCAGCGCCTTGCAACTGGCGGCACTCCACGATGTGGAGCTTGGACACCGCTTGCTCGGTCGCGGCCTGCCTTGCGATGTCCATAGCGCAGCAGCGCTCGGGCAGCTTGACGATGTTCGCCGTCACGCCGCGCGTTTCGGCGACCTCGCGGAACATCTGACACCCATGGGCTTTGCGCTGCTCAAGGGGCGGCTCGACTCGGTGGAGGCGCTGCTAGACGCCGGCGACGATCCAAACCGCCTTTTGCCGCGCATCGGTTTTTTCGTCTGGGAACGGAAGGCAATTGGAAGCGGAACCTGGACGCCGCTGCACATGGCGTCGGCACACGGCTACCACGCGGATGCCGGCGCGGCGGTTGCCACCCTCATCCGCAGTGGTGCACGCCTAGCCGCTCGCTGTCCGCTCGGCGAAACCGCGCTCCATCTGGCCGCCACATTCGGCTGGCGCCCCGTCATGGAGTGCCTGCTCGCCAATGGGGCGAACATCGACGAGGGCACCGCGCCCACACCGCCCAACATTCACGACCTCGCCTCGCCGAAACACGCGCCCGTCGCACACCGCCAGACGCCACTCATGATCGCCGCCCGCGAAGGCGGCGTGGACACGGTGGCATTCCTGGTCGAACAGGGCGCAAACGTCCACGCCCAAGACAGCAACGGCGCCACCGCGCTGCACATCGCGGCAAGACCCTGGTGGCGGGAGAACGTGGAGCTGCTCGGAGTCCTGCTCGCCGCCGGCGCAAGGCGCGACGTTCGCGACCGCCACGGGCGAACTCCACTGGATCTCGCCGGCGCCGCCGGCTTCAAGCAAACGGCCACCGCGTTGCAGGGCAGGTAAACGCGTCCGCCTCATGGGGAGGACCAACCACCGCAGGCAGGAGTGTCCTACACTGCGCGCCGCACAAACCGATTGGAGCAATCCATTGAGCCGCATCTCCGACGAACCCGGCATCGACCCACGCATCAAGGCCGTCTTCGGCGGCATGCCCACCCTGGCGCAGCCGGACGCCGAATCGCGCGAGGAGCTCGTCGCTGCCGCCAATACCGAAGCGGCGCTGGCGCAGGCGAAGGCATTCGAGGGAATGCTCGATGCCTGCAACACCGAGGAGATTGCCCCGAGCGCTGGCCTCACGTCGAAGACGGTGGAGTTCATCTCGGAGCCCGACCGCAACACCATCAAGGTCTGCATGTTCGTGCCGGAGTCGGGCGGCCCGCACCCGTGCGTGTACTACATCCACGGCGGCGGCATGCAGTCGATGTCCTGCTTTCTCGGCAACTACCAAGCCTGGGGCAAGATCATCGCCGCGCAAGGCGTTGCGGTGGCGATGGTGGACTTTCGCAATGCCCTCACGCCCTCTTCGGCACCCGAGATCGCGCCGTTCCCCGCTGGCCTCAACGACTGCGTGTCGGGCCTGCGGTGGCTCGCGAAAGACGGTGCCAGCCACGGCATCGACAGTTCCAAAATCATCATCGCCGGTGAAAGCGGCGGCGGCAATCTCACCCTCGCGACGGGGCTCAAGCTGAATCGAGACGGCGACATCGGCCTCATCCAGGGCCTCTATGCGCTCTGCCCCTACATCGCCGGAAGCTGGCCTCGAGACGACCTGCCTTCATCGTCCGAGAACAACGGCATCCTGCTGGACCTGCACAACAATCGCGGCGCCCTCGCCTACGGCATCGAGGCATTGAACGAAGGCAACCCGCTCGCCTGGCCCGGCTTCGCCACCGCAGACGATGTGCGCGGCCTGCCGCCGACGATGGTGAGCGTGAACGAATTCGATCCGCTGCGCGACGAAGGCATCGCCTTCTACCGCACTCTGCTCGCCGCCGGCGTCCCGGCAAGCTGCCGCCAGGTGATGGGCACCATCCACGGCACCGAGATCTTCCCCATCTGCTGCCCGGACGTCAGCCGCGAAACCGCCCGCAGCATCGCCGACTTCTGCCGCGGCACCACGCGTCCCCAGGCTTGAACGCACCGATGGATTCGACGTGCCCCGTATGTGCGGGGGCTTGTCCCCACCCGTCTTGAATGTGCCGCAGACCCTGGACTACGCGGTGGAGGGCGAGACGCCCTCCCTCCGAGGCCCGCCAGTCCGCCTTGAACGCATCGGTGGATTTGGCGACCGCCGCCGCGTCCGCACGGGCCCCTTGGGGGCGAGGGCATCTTGCCCTCGCACGCGCCGACAGGCGCGCAGGTTGGCAGGAGATGCGCTTGCGCGCGGACGCGCCTTGCGGCGCGTGCGAGGGCAAGATGCCCTCGCCCCCAGGGCCCTCGCTTCGAATCAACTCCTCAAACGACCAACGTGTCGGCCTTGTAGGGGCAGGGCTTGTCCCTGCCCGTCTTGAGTCCACCGACGAACTCGGTAGCGACAATCCCGTCCCCTACGTGTAACCGAAGGTGAGTCTTTCCCGGTCGCGTCGCCCAAGTCCGTGCGCTGGCGTCGATGTTCCGGCGAGCCGATCCCATACCGCCAGCGCAGAACCGAGGTTGCAATGCCCATGCTCGCGGCTGTGATGCAGTTGGTGCTGTGCAGGGCTCACGAACCACCGCTCCAAGCGGCCGAATGTCAGCCAGACGTGCGAGTGGCGCAGGTTCGCACCCGCGACGTTGAACAGGAAGCCCGCCAGCCCCACGCCCAGAATGTCGAAGGCGGCGAAGTCTCGGCCAAAAAGCCAGATGGCAGTACCGCTGACCAAGCCGAACACCGCGAGACTGCGCAGGAAGTAGAGACCGTGCTCGACCGGGTGAACGCGAAACAGGGTCAGCGGCGTCAGCACCGGAGCGCTGTGGTGCACGCGGTGAAACCGCCAAAGCGGGGCACATCGGTGCATGGCAAGGTGCAGGAGGAAGCGGCTGAGGTCCTGCGCCACGAAAATCGTCACGCTGTAGATCGTGGCGATGACCAGCCAAGGCAGGTCAAGCTCGGGCGAATCGCCAAGATTTCGCTGCAGGAAGCGCCCAACCACCAGCGTCGCCGCCATGTGGCTGCCGAGAATCGGCACCAGCAGCAATACGCGCAGGAAGTGGTTGAGGAACATGAGCGAGACATCGATCGCGCTTGAAGCATGAAGCCAATACCTGCGGTCGAAGAGCGCCTTGACCTGTGCCCGAATGTCGAACCGACGGGCCTCGATCGACACCGCGAGCGACGCGAGCAAGGCCGCGGAAACGAGGCAACCCCAGAAGACCCGCTTGGCGGGATCGAGCGGAAACGCCAAGGGCCCAAGCGTAGCTTCAAGCCATAGAACGTCCGGCATCCGTCACGGCCTCGGGCGGGAGTCGCCAAGGCAAGGAATGTGCATGGGCGAAGCTTGGATACCGTGGCCGCCAGTCGCGAAGGCGCTGCACCTTATCGACAATCGTAACGAGTTGCAAAGCCATTAACTCCTCATCGCCGGCGCCTCGCCTCGCGAAGCCGCGCAGGCATGTCATAGTCCGAGAGAAGAGGCTGCACGCCAGAGAGTCGGCGCTGGCGCGCCCTGACGGGCGCGTCGGAGTTCGCTACGCGAATTGCTGGCGGGCGCAGGGAGGTGGAAGATGACGCGAGCCAGGCGCTGGTTTGGCATCGCGGCCGCTGTGGCGGCCGGCGCTTTGCTCGGCGGCTGCGAGAGATCATCCACGCCGCCGACGCAAGAACCGCCGCCACCCACCGCGAGCCATCGGCTGAGCGTCGTGCAAGGCGCTGGCGACGGCGAGTACGTCGAGGGGCAGATCGTTGCCGTCGTTGCCGATGCAGCCCCGGAGCACTACACCTTCAGCCATTGGTCCGCCAATGCCGGTGGCGCATTCGGCGACCGTCACGCCACTCGCACCAGTTACCAGATGCCGGGCAACGACGTGACCGTCACCGCAAACTTCCTCCCCGGCACGGTCACGGGCGGCGAGGCTTCCGCCGCTCGACGCTGGAACGAAGTGCTTCTGCACGCCATCCGTGGCGACTACGCCCGCCCCACCGTGCACGCCCGCAATCTCTTTCACGTCGCCGCCGCCGTGTACGACGCCTGGGCCGCATACGACGCCGACGCCACTCCCTGGCTGCTCGGAACGGATCAGTGCCCGCTCGACGAAGAGGCCTTTGGTGTCGCCACCGCCAGCGACCTCCATACGGCGCGGCAGCAAGCCCTCAGCTTTGCCGCATATCGGATCATCGAGCATCGATTCCGCGACTCCCCGGCAGCGGCCCGCATCGCCCGCGACGCCTTCGTGTTGATGGACGCCCTCGGCCTCGATGCCAACGACCGGGAAGCCAGCGGCGGCAGCTCAGGGCTAGGCAACCACATCGCCAATTGCTACATCGCCTTCGGCCTCGCCGATGGCGCCAACGAGGCGAACGACTACGCCAATCGCGTCTATGTCGCCGTCAATCCGCCGCTCAGGCCAGACCGGCCCGGCAATCCGGACATCGTCGACCGCAATCGCTGGCAGCCGCTCGAACTGCCGCAGTTCATCGACCAGGCCGGCAACCCGGTGGCAGGAGTTCCCGACTTCGTCGGCCCCGAGTGGGGCAGCGTGCACTCCTTTGCGCTGGACCCAAGCGCAGCGACCCGGCGCGAACGCAATGGGGCCGAGTGGCTGCTGCACCACGACCCCGGCGCCCCGCCGACCATCGACGGGCACCTTGCCGAGATCTACCGCTGGGCGCACACCCTCGTCGCGGTCTGGTCGTCGCACCTGTCGCCCGACGACGGCGTGATGGTGGACATCTCCCCGGCCTCCGTCGGCAACGTGCAGGCCTACCCCGCCACCTTCGACGATCATCCGGCCTTCTTCGACCTCATAGCTGGTGGCGACCCGGGCACAGGCCGCGCGGTGAACCCAGTCACCGGCGCTCCCTACGAGCCGCAACTCGTGCCGCGCGGCGACTACACACGGGTGCTGGCCGAGTTTTGGGCGGACGGCCCGGATTCCGAAACCCCTCCGGGACACTGGTTCGTGATACTGAACGAGGTGTCGGACCATCCCCTGCTCGAGCACCGCATGGGTGGCGGCGGACCACCACTTGATCGCCTGGAATGGGACGTCAAGGCCTACTTCGCACTCGGCGGCGCCATGCACGACTCGGCCATCGCGGCATGGAGCCTGAAGGGTTGGTATGACTACATCCGCCCCATGACTAT
>VXPR01000034.1 GCA_009839405.1 Gammaproteobacteria bacterium | reverse complement strand
GATGGTCTGGCGCTTTGCGAAGCGCTGGCCCTCGTCACGAACGAGATTCGATTCGGCACCAGCATCGCGCCGATCTACACGCGACATGTGCAGGATTTCGCTCAAGGCGCGAGCTTCATCCACGAGGTTTCTGGTGGGCGCTTCGACTTCGGCGTTGGCGTCAGCCATGCGCCGGCGATGGATCGTCTCGGCGTCTCCCGGGGCAAGCCTCTGGCGGACATTCGGCGGTTCGTGGACGAGATCAAGGCGGTGCCGAGGGCCGGCGAGCTGCCGCCCATCATCCTCGCCACACTGCGGCGCCGGATGATCGCGCTCGCTGAGGAAATCGGCGACGGCATGGTGTTCGCCAACGGCGCCCGCTCGCACATGGCCCAGTCGCTGAGCGTGCTTGGCGAGTCGAGCCTGAGCGGCGACGGATTCTTCATCGGCAACATGATTCCGACGGTAGTGAGCGACGACCGTGCCGCCGCCATGGCGCGCAACCGACGCACGCTCGCGAGCTACGCGATGCTGCCGAACTACCGCAACTACTGGAAGGAAGCTGGCTACGTCGAAGAGATGGAGGCGGTGGAAGCGGCGATGGCGGCTGGCGAAACAGACCGCATCGGCGATTGCCTTTCGGACCGCTGGCTGGCAGACACGACGCTGTTCGGCACGGCAAGCGAAGTGCGCGAAGGCATCGAGGCATGGTTCGATGCCGGCATCAAGACGCCCATCATCGTGCCATCCTCCGCCAGCGGCGGCCAGTTCCAGGCCTTCGACGAGTTCTTCGCCATCTGGGATTGATGCGATGGGAGCCGTTCGCTGCTGGCTGATCCGCCACGGCAAGGCGGCGGAGGCGATGCCGGACGACCGCGCCCGACCGCTTACCAAGCGAGGGCGCCGGGATGCCAAGGCCATGCGCGCATGGATGCTCGCAGACCACGCCGACGATTTGCCGGAGCTGTGGGTAGCGAGTTCCGCCGGGCGCACACGGGAGACTGCGGAGCTCCTTGCCGGCGGGGCTGACGTGTCGCTCGAATCCAAGCTGTACGGGGCTTGGATTGGAGAGTTCCTCACCGTGATGGCAGCAACGCCGACGACCATTCGCTGTGCCGCTTTCGTCGCCCACAACCCAACGGTGGGCGTGTTGTTCCACGCCTTGTCTGGGCGCGAGGGAGCGCCGCGACCCTACCCCACCTTGGGCGCGGCATTATTCGAACTGCCGGATGGATGGACCCAGCCGGAGGCCGCGAAGCTGCTCGATTTCGCAACGCCGAAGTCGTTGCCGGCCCGGTAGGAGTCGGGGTCGCACCTCGGCGATTGGGGTGTCATCCGAAGAAGGGCGACGCATGCGTCGCCCATCCGGCAGCCGGGCGTGCCGCCGCCGAGTCCGACAGGCTACGAACGCAAAGAGGGCGCGAGGTGCGTGAGCAATTACAATGCGGCCATCCACTAGCCGCAAGGGGAGGAGCGCCGTGGGACCACTTCAAGGATTTCGTGTCATCGAGCTAGCCGGCATCGGCCCGGGGCCCTTCTGCGGGATGATGCTGTCGGACATGGGGGCCGAGGTGATTCGGGTGGACCGGGTCGGCGGCGGCAACCGGCGGTCGAACGATGTGCTGGCGCGCAATCGGCGTTCCATTGCCATTGACCTGAAGCAGCCGGAAGGCGTGGAAGTGGTGCTGCGGCTGGTCGAGTCGGCCGATGCGCTCTACGAGGGGTTTCGTCCCGGCGTCACCGAGCGCTTGGGCCTTGGTCCCGACGAATGCATGGCGCGCAACGAGCGGCTCGTCTATGGCCGCATGACCGGCTGGGGGCAGGAAGGGCCACTGGCGCACGCTGCCGGGCACGACATCAACTACATCGGCCTCGCCGGCGCCCTGCACGCCATTGGCGAACCTGATGGCAAGCCGGTGCCGCCGCTCAACCTGATCGGCGACTTCGGCGGCGGCGGCATGCTGCTGGCGTACGGCCTCGTGTGCGGGATGCTCGAAGCGTCCCGCTCCGGCAAGGGACAGGTGGTGGACGCGGCCATGGTGGACGGTGCGGCGTCGCTCATGGCGATGTTCTTCTCTATGGGGCGGGGCTTTCGCGACGAGCGCGGCAGCAACATGCTCGACGGCGGCGCCCACTTCTACAACACCTACGAGACTTCCGACGGCAAGTATGTGTGTGTCGGCTCCATCGAGCCGCAGTTCTATCAGTTGCTGGTGGAGAAGTCCGGCGTCGATCCGAACCGTTTCGGCACCCAGATGGCGAACGATCAGTGGCCCGATTTCCGCGAGGAGCTGTCGGGAATATTCCGCAGCCGCACCCGCGACGAATGGTGCGAGATCATGGAAGGCTCCGACGTGTGCTTCGCGCCGGTGCTGTCGGTGTTCGAGGCGCCGGACCATCCGCACAACCAGCACAGAAAGACGTTCGTGGAGGTGGACGGCATAACCCAGCCAGCCCCGTCCCCTCGCTTCAGCCGCACGGAAGCGGCCATCTCGCACGCAGCACGCTCACCGGGAGAGGACTCGCGGGCGGTGCTTGCTGGTGCCGGATTCGCGGACGATGAGGTGTCGAGCCTGATCGAAGCCGGGGTGGTGGGCGCCGCAGCGTAACCGCGAGGTCTGTCGGCCATGGCGCGGACTTAGCTCGTACGGGCGACCCTTGTGGTCGCCCCTACGGGGCAAGCCGTTGGCGCTACAATCGCCCAATGATCATCGTCCACGGCACCATGCCCATCAAGCCCGACTGTCGGGACCAGGCGCTGAGCCTGGCGCGGGAGATGTCGGCGGCGACGCAAGCCGAGGACGGGTGCATTTCCTACGACTTCTACGTGGGCTTAAGCGACCCCAACACGCTCGTCCTGCTCCAGGAATGGGAAAGCATGGAGGCGCTGTCGGCGCACTTCCGAACCCGCCACCTGCGCGAGTTCCTGCGCGAACTCCCGAACGTCGTGGCCGGTGCCATCGTCACCCGCCGCTACGCCGTGCGCGGCACCATCACGGGCGGCGATGCCATCGCGGACGACGAACCGGATGACCTTCCTGACCACCCGCCAGCGCCACCGATCATTCATTGACTCTCCCCGTGGGCGACTGCGCGTGCTTTGCGTGGCCGTCGCGCTCGCGACCATGGCGGCGTGCAATCCGACCGAGGAGCTAGCGCTGGCGGACGGCTCCGAGCAGCTTTGGAGCACGCTGGAGGGCGACTGGCTGCTGGTGAACTACTGGGCCAAGTGGTGCGCCCCGTGCCGCGTCGAGGTGCCGGAACTGAACGAGCTGCACGAGGCCGGCACGACAGTGCTTGGGGTTAACTACGATGGTCTTGCGGGATCGGAACTGCAGGCGGACATCACCGACCTAGGCATTCGTTTCCCCGTCGCCCTGCACGATCCGCGCGAACGCTGGGGCGCTACGCGACCGGAGGTGCTCCCCACAACTTTGGTCGTCGCCCCGGACGGCAGCCTGCACGCGGTGCTGGTGGGGCCACAGACTCGTGAGTCGCTCACGGCGGCCATGGACGGGGGACGCTAGCCGCCGCCCGGGCGCCGTAGGGGCGGGGTTTGTCCCAGGGCTTGTCCCCGCCCGTGTTGAACTGGTCGCACGGAGGGTACGGACGGGATCAGCGCGTCGCGGCGAGGTGTGCGATGGCTTCGTCGAGGGACAGCTCGCGAGTCTCGGTGCCGTCGCGGCGGGCGTATTCGACGATGGCCTTGTTGAGGCCGCGCTCGCCCACGGTTATGCGGTGAGGGATGCCAATGAGGTCCGCATCGGCAAACTTCACGCCAGGGCGCTCGTCGCGGTCGTCGAGCAGCACATCGATGCCGGCTGCGGTCAACTCCTCGTAGAGACGCGATGCCGCAGCTTCCACCGCAGTGGATTTCCGTCCGGTTAAGGCGACGATGTGCGTCGTGAATGGAGCGATCGAAGTCGGCCAGACGATGCCGCGTTCGTCGTGGCATTGCTCGACCACCGCCGCCACGGTGCGCGACACGCCGAAGCCGTAGCAGCCCATGATGGGCGTGACGGAACGGCCTTCGCGATCCTGCACGGTGACGTCCATCGACCTCGTGTACTTGTCGCCGAGCTTGAAGATGTGGCCCACCTCGATGCCACGGCGGAAGCTCAGTGGCCCGCTGCCATCGGCCGCGATGTCACCGGGCAAGACCTCGCGAATGTCCGCAACCTGCACGCTGTCGACGTCGCGCTCCCAGTTGACGCCGACGTGGTGCTTGTCGTCCTCGTTGGCGCCGCAGACGAAACTCGTCATGGCAGCGGCGGTGCGGTCGGCGATGATCGGCAGCGAGAGGCCCACTGGCCCCAATGATCCTGGGCTCGCGCCAACTGCGGCTTCAATCTCCGCGTCGGTAGCGAACGTCAGCGGTCGGCGGATGCCGGCCAGGCGCGCAGCCTTGGCCTCGTTTAGGTCGTGGTCGCCCCGCACGATCAGGGCCGCAAGCGCTGGTGCCGCCTCGTCCGCCTCTGCGTGGACGATCAGAGTCTTGATGCATCGCGACGCCGGCAGTCGCAAATGCTCGCTCACGTCGGCGATGGTCTTCATGCCCGGTGTCGGCACCGTTGCCATCGGCTCCACCGGGTGGTCATCGGCGAGGCCCGGTGCTTCGGCCTTCTCGAGGTTCGCTGCGTAATCGCTCGCCGGACTGAAGGCGATGGTGTCTTCGCCCGAACCGGCGAGCACGTGGAACTCGTGCGAGTCGCCGTCTCCCATGGCACCGGGGTCCGCTTCCACCGCGCGAAAATCGAGCCCCAAGCGGCGCAGGATCGCGGAATAGCAGTCGTGCATGGCGGCGTAGGCAGCCTCGAACGACGCGTCGTCCAGATGAAAGGAGTAGCCGTCCTTCATGAGGAACTCACGCGCCCGCATGAGGCCAAACCGGGGGCGGATTTCGTCGCGGAACTTGGTTTGGATGTGATACAGGTTGCAGGGTAGCTGGCGGTAGCTCGTCACAACGCGACGAAAAAGGTCGGTTACGACCTCCTCTTGCGTGGGGCTCAGGCAATACTCGCGTTCGTGGCGGTCGGTGAAGCGGAGCATCTCCGGCCCCATCGTGTCCCAGCGACCGCTCTCGCGCCACAGCTCCGCTGGCTGCACCACCGGCATCAACACTTCCTGGGCCCCGGCACGCGCAAGTTCCTCGCGGACGATGGCCTCAATGCGCGTCAGCACCCGCAAACCGAGCGGCAGCCAGGTGTACGCGCCAGTGGTCAGGCGCCGAATGAAGCCGCCGCGCACCAGCAGGACGTGACTCGCCACCTCCGCATCCGCCGGAGCTTCACGGAGCGTGGGGATGAGTAGTTGGCTGCTTCTCATGGCGGGGGCCTCGTGGGGACGAGGCTTTTGCTCGCCCGTGTTTGCATGTTGAACGGCCTCGGTTCGCAGCAGCCCACCCCAGCGAACTGCCAGCACGACGTTAAGAGGGCGCGCGAACGCGCAGGGCGCGCCTGCATAGGCGACCACAAGGGTCGCCGCTACGTCAAATTGCCGAGGCCCAACGCACCAGAACCGGCCCAAGCCGGCAGGCGTGGTTGTTGCAACGCTGCCCCCGAATTCGGGAGCAGTCGCTATGCCATGTCGCGCAGGCGCTTGAGCGCGCGGACGCGGATGACCGTTTGCGCCGGCTTGGCGGCAATCACGATCTCCTCCCCCGTGGCGGGGTTGCGGCCGGCCTTCTTCTTCTGCGCCTTGCGCTTGGCGCGGCTGATCTTGATGAGCCCCGGCAAGACAAACTCCCCGGCGGCGCGGGAGCGGACGTGCCGTTCGATGACGCTTTCGAGTTCCGAGAGGACGGATTCGACCTGTCCCTTGGACAGTTCCGTCCGCTCGGCCATCTCCTGCACCATCGCCGCCTTGGTCATCCTCTCCTTGATGGCGGGAGGACGCTTCGGGGCCTTGGGCTTGGTCTTGGATTTCGCAGCGGGGGTTCGAGCCATGAGCGCTTCCTCGTGTGCTGTGCCTGCTTCGGGCATCCGGCGTCTGTCGGGAAACGTGGCCCCGAACATGCCGGGAACCGCACCCATCCGATGAAGCCGATCCGATCGGAAACGCTTTATACTTGATTGGTTTGCCAAAGCCAAGATCGCCCCTTGAAAAAAACGCAAATTCGTGCTTTCGGAGCACGTCTGGACGCTGTCCGCGCGGGCCGGCAGTTCGCGTAGCGAACTGCGAACGGGCCCGTGAGGGCGCGCCTGCAGCGCGTTTCAAGCGGTGGTGAACCACACGTTGCCTTAAGAGGAGTTTCTCGCCAGTGCCTATCTACGAGTACGCCTGCCGTGCGTGTGGCCATGCGTTCGAGACCATGCAGAAGGCGTCCGAGCCGCGTCTGACAGTCTGCCCGGCGTGTAGCGCGCCGCAACTCAAGAAGCTTCTGAGCGCCCCCGTCTTCCGCCTCAAGGGCAGCGGTTGGTACGAAACCGACTTCAAGTCGGGCGACAAGAAGCGCAATCTCGCCGGCGAAGGCACCGCTGAGGCCGGAACAAACGGTGCCAAGAGCGACTCCGACGCCAAGCCGGCGGCGGACGCCGCCGGCAAGGGCAACGGCGGCGACAAGCCCGCCAGCGACACCGGCGGCAAATCGTCCGACACCTCTGGGGCCGCGAGCAAGGCAACGACATAACCGACCCGAGGCCGCGCCCGCGGCCAACCAAGGAATCACCATGCGACCTCACTCGCGCTCGCACTACTGCGGCGAGATCACCGCTGCCAACATTGGCGACACTCTCGAAGTCACCGGCTGGGTGCATCGCCGTCGCGACCACGGCGGCGTCATCTTCCTCGACGTGCGTGACCGCACCGGTGTCGTGCAGCTTGTGTACGACCCCGACACCGAGCAGAGCTTCGCGATCGCCGACCGGGTGCGCAACGAGTTTGTCCTGCACGCCACCGGCCGCGTCCGCGCCCGACCGGAAGGCGCGGTAAACCCCGACATGGCGACCGGCGAGATCGAAATCCTCGGCAGCGACCTGACGATCCTCAACGCGTCGGCGACGCCGCCGTTCCAGCTCGACGAATACTCAGACGCCGGCGAAGACGTGCGGATGCGCTTTCGCTATCTGGACCTCCGAAGGCCCGAGATGCTCGCACGACTGGCGTTTCGTTCCCGCGCCGCCAGCGAGGTGCGGCGCTTCCTCGAAGGCGAAGGCTTCTGGGAGATCGAGACGCCGACGCTGACCAAGACGACACCCGAAGGGGCGCGCGACTACCTCGTGCCGAGCCGCACCCATCCAGGCCAGTTCTTCGCCCTGCCGCAGTCGCCACAGCTCTTCAAGCAGCTCCTGATGATGGCCGGTGCGGAC